>JANLTA010000128.1:0-4499 GCA_031362705.1 Gemmataceae bacterium
TGGGCGTTGTCACCGTTTGGCGCAATGATTATGGCCGTCGGCATTCTGACGTCCGCCCGCTTGTATGGTCGCCTGGCTCACCTGGTTGGCTGGGTGAAGATTCGCAAGAAGGATACGTTTGTTGAGTCGCCGGGTATCTTGATCCCGCCGCCGAAGCCGAGGGCCGAAGGCAAAATGAGTCGAGCGACCGAGAGCGCTTACGGTATGCGGGGAACAACTGAGAGCGAACCTGACACTGCACCCGCGCATCAATCCCTCAAGCGCATCTGGGTCGAAGAAGGTGCGGATGACCCGTATGCACTGGCCGACGGCCCGGCCAACAAGCCACCACCGCAGCCGGCTTTACCGGATTCCATCCTCCATCCGTCGGCCGAAGAGATGGCGTACGCCGAGCGTAGCCGACCCATTCCGCCGCCAAAGCAGCCGTGGACCAACGGGACGTTCACGTTCCCGTTCCGCCCGGAAAACTGGAAGGCGCTGGTGTGGCTGACGCTGGGCCTGACAGTCAGTGGCATCTTCCTCCGCGGGATCTCGCTGGGCCGGGCGATTGGTTGACGGAACGTCTGCCAAGCTGTAGATTTCGAGAACGAGGACAGATAGCTCAGCTGGTAGAGCGAGCGACTGAAAATCGCTAGGTCGCCGGTTCAATCCCGGCTCTGTCCACTTAGGTTTAGGCACTTTTCGGCCGACGAATTGTTAGTTTTGATCGCTTTCGAATGTAACGGCACTTTCAATTGTCAATTGCTGAAGCTGCCGGCACTGTTCGTATCGGACGGCGTTATTTTGGCGTGAAGGGTTGAATCCCGCGGGCCGGCCAGCGAATCACACATCGGACGGTGAGCCGTTGCTACACGGCAGTGGAATCCCCACAATTACTGCATCACCATCCACGCCCTTCGGAGGTCGGCTATGAGTCTTTGGGACAAACTGCGCGGCGAAATCATCGACATTATCGAGTGGACGGAACCCAACGACAGTCAGATACTCTGTTACCGCTTTCCACGCTACCAAAACGAGATCAAATACGGTGCTCAATTGACGGTGCGCGAGGGCCAGGCGGCCGCGTTCGTGAACGAGGGACAACTGGCGGACGTGTATCAACCGGGCCGGTACAAGCTCGAAACCGCCAACATGCCGATTTTGGCAACGTTGAAAGGTTGGAAGTACGGTTTCAATTCGCCATTCAAAGCCGAAGTGTATTTTGTGTCCACGAAACAATGGACCGATCAGAAGTGGGGCACGCAGAACCCGGTGATGATGCGCGACCCGGAGTTCGGCCCCGTGCGTGTTCGCGCATTCGGCACGTTTGCCATGAAGGTGACCGACCCGGCAACCTTCCTGCGCCAACTCGTCGCCACCGATCCCAGTTTTGAGACCTACGAAATTACCAATCAACTGCGCAACATGATCGTATCGCGGATCGCCGACGCGATTGGGCAGGCGCGCATTCCGGTGCTGGATCTGGCCGGCAACTATGAGAAACTGGGCAGCGTGCTGACGACTCGGCTGTCATCCGAAGTCGCGGCCATGGGTTTGGGCCTGACGCAGTTTTACGTCGAGAATATCTCGCTGCCGCCGGAAGTCGAGCAGGCGCTCGACACACGCACCAAGATGGGCGTGCTCGGCAACCTCGATCAGTTCGCGAAGTACCAGTCGGCCGAGGCGATTCGCGATGCGGCGCAAAACACTGGAGGCATGGCCGGCATGGGCGCTGGCATCGGCGCGGGCATGGCCATCGGCCAGCAAATGGGCAGCGCGATGGCCGGCATGGCCAGTGCGCCGGCTCAAGTGTCAGCTCCGCCATCACCGCCGCCGGCTGCCGCGGCTCCGCCGCCGCTGCCGGCCGCCAACATCTACATCGGCATTGATGGCGTACAGAGCGGACCGTTCGACCTGGCGGCTGTCACGGCCAAGATTCGTTCCGGCGCGGTAAAGCGCGACGCTTTAATATGGAAGCCCGGCATGGCCAACTGGTCCGCTGCCGACACGATGGCGGAATTGCAATCGTTGTTCACGACCTGATGATCGGTGTTCACACTTGTAACGCAAACCCATCAGGCAGGGACACATGGCTGCTGAAAGCGGACAAGCGACAGCAAGGAAGTTTCCCTGTCCCGCTTGCGGGGCCAAGCTCGATTTCAATCCGCATGAGCAGGCATTAAAGTGTCCGTATTGCGGGCACTTGGAGGAAATCCAGAGCGGCGATCCAGATAAGATCGAGGAACATGACTACGAAGAGTTTGTGGAACGGCTCAGTTCCGAAGAAACCGTAATTGCGGGCCGGTCGCAGGAAGTTCGCTGCACCGGCTGCGGCGCGGTTGTGATGCTCGAAGATAAGATCGCGACCGACAGGTGCCCGTTCTGTGCGACGCACTTGGAGAGCCAACCCGAGCCGGCGCACGCCATCGTACCACCGGAGTCGGTGCTGCCGTTCAAGATCGACGACCGAAAAGCGCGGGGGCTATTCAATCAGTGGATCAGCAGCTTGTGGTTCGCGCCGACGGAGCTGAAGCAACTGGCGAATCTCGGACAGTTGGCCGGCGTCTATTTACCGTATTGGACGTATGACTCGATGACGTACAACCAATATCGCGGCCAGCGTGGCGACAATTACACCGATACCGAGTACTACACCACGACAGACGCCCAGGGCAATGCCGTGACCCGAAGCCGCACCGTGGTTCGTACCGCGTGGACCAACGTCGGCGGCAACGTGGAGCACTTCTTCGACGACGTCCTAATCTATGCTTCGAAGGGACTTCCTGAAGACAAAGTCAATCAACTCACGCCGTGGGACTTGGAACAACTGAACCCATTCAAAACCGAGTTTCTCAGTGGCTTCAAGACCGAACGCTATTCAATTGATTTGCAAGAAGGCTTCGGCAAAGCCCGCGAAGTGATGGACGCCCACATTCGCGTCTTATGCATGCAGGATATTGGCGGTGATCATCAGGTCGTTGACCATGTGAACACGCAACATAAGGGTGTGACTTTCAAGCATCTGCTTCTGCCGATTTGGCTGGCGGCCTACCGCTATCACGACAAGCTATTTCGCATTATGGTCAACGCGCGCACCGGCGAAGTGGTCGGCGATCGGCCGTATTCCGTTGCCAAGATTGTCAGCATGGTGCTGGCGATTCTGTTGGCCATCGCCATGATCGCCACGGGCGTGGCATTGATGAAGAAAGGCGGCGGCCCGCGATTAGGTCAGTTGCCGGCCCAACCGGCGCACGTCACGGCACAGCACACATTTGTCCCCGAAGCGCATCAAGTGCTATTGCTGAACCGATTTTCAACTCAAATGGTGACGTAGGCCACTATCTTACTTCCGTTTGTTAGTCCGCTCGGCTTTGAGGCGCAAATACGCCTGGAGAAACTCGTCGATGTCGCCATCAAGGATACGATTCACCTGCGGCGTCTCAGTCTCCGTGCGCAAGTCTTTGACGATGGTGTAAGGCTGGAGCACGTAGTTGCGGATCTGGCTGCCGAATGAGACTTCCGACTTCGTCTCCTGCTTCTTGGCGATCTCCGCCATGCGTTTGGTCATTTCCACTTTGTAAAGTCGCGCCTTCAACAGCGCTAGTGCGTTGTCGTAGTTCTTGTGCTGACTTCGTTCGGTGCGGCTCTCCGCGCGGACGTTGGTGGGTTTATGAATCAGACGCACGCCGGATTGGGTCTTGTTCTGGTGTTGGCCGCCGGGGCCGCCCGAAGTGAAGGTTTGCAATTCCAGATCGACATCGCGGATTTCGATGTTGATGGAGTCATCCAACTCTGGTGTCACTTCAATGGCGGAAAACGATGTCTGCCTTGTGTCGCCGGAGCCGAACGGACTCATGCGAACGAGACGATGCACGCCTTCCTCGCCCTGCAGGTAGCCGTAAGCGTATTCGCCGATGATCTTCAGCGTGGCGTTGGAAATGCCCGCTTCTTCGTTGGCGAGTTCGTCCTGAATTTCGACGGCAAACCCGCGGCGCTCAGCCCAGCGAATGTACATGCGCATGAGCATGGCCGACCAATCGCAGGCGTCGGTGCCACCAGCACCTGCTTGAATACGAATGAAAGCGCTGGCCGAATCCTGCGGGCCGTCGAGCATCGCCTGCAATTCAAAGGCTGCGAGCCGTTGTTCCAGCTTCGGCAACTCGGCGGCCAGCTCCGCTTCGAGGCTGGCGTCTTCATCTCCCAACTCGACCATCGTGGTCAAGTCGCCGGATGCTGCCGTAATTTCTTCGTATGGCCGTAGCAGCGCATTAAGCGGCTTGAGTTGCCCGATGGTGGCCTTGGCCGCCTCGGAGTTGTCCCAGAAGCCCGGCTGGCCCATTTTATCATTGAGTGCCGTGCGTTGATTGAACTTGCCCGGAATGTCAAAGAGAGTCCCGGAGCACGGTCAATCGGGCGGAAATGTCATCAACACGGCGACGCAGTTCGGCGTTCATAGGATGCTCCTGCGCCCACCGCGTGCGAACCGGTGAGCAATTGTCAACATATGAATATGGAGCGCT
>JANLTA010000140.1:0-3805 GCA_031362705.1 Gemmataceae bacterium
CCAATGCGATTGGAACGCATCGACCTGCGCAATAATGGCCTGACGCCGAACGAAATTGATAAATTGCGGCAGGTGGTGCCGGAGTCATGTCGGATTTTTACTGACCGATTTGCGGGGTGACCGCAGTAGAAAAACCAGCAAGCTAACCGCACAATAGATGGATGCTGAATCTCACGGACGTTTTGCGTCAACATTGCACCGGTCTGGATGGCGCACTGGTCGAACGGCATATTCGTCGGATGCCGCCGGTGTATTTCGAGCGTTTCGCGGTTACTGATATCGCGCGTCATATTCGCTTGCTGGCCGACGTTTCCGCAACCGAGCCGTTGTCGCTTGATGTGCGCAACCTCGGGCCGCAGGTGTACGAGATCATTGTCGCCTGCATCAACTACGCTGGTACCGTGGCGTGCATCACCACCGCGTTGGCGGCCGACAGCTTTAATCTTGAAGATTTGCAAATTGCCAGCTATGTCGATCCCAGTGATGAAGATGAACCGGATTGTTCCGTGATTCGTCTGCGCGTCAGCGGGCCGAACGATGATCCGGCCGAAGAGTTGACGGAACGGTTGCATGATCGGTTGCGATCGGCTTTCATTCACCTGGCCTCGGGCAACTTTCTTGATGCCCAGGCCACGGCCGCCCGCTCCGAGTTGCCCCGTAGCGCTCCTTCGGTGCGTGCTCAGGTCGGGCTTGTCCTTGGTGACTATCGCCTGGAAAAGCGACTGGCACGCGGTGGCATGAGCGAAGTGTATCTGGCGACGCAACTCAGCCTCGACCGCACGGTGGCAGTGAAGATCGCCCGTCAGGAAGGCGGTCCCGATAATGAACTGGCAGCACGGTTCACCCGTGAAGCGATGGTGTTGGCGCAGTTTCAGTCTCCGTACATCGTGCCAGTATTGGCGACGGGTACCATTCCTAGCGGCACAGGCGTTCTGGGTTGGATTGCGATGGAGTATCAGGCTGGTGGCGATCTTGCGCGCTATGTGGCCCAGCACGGGCCGGCACCGGCGGACCTTGGACTCCGCTGGTTTCGTCAGGCGCTTGATGGCCTGCGTTACGCTCATCACAACGGTGTGTTGCACCGTGATATCAAGCCGCACAATTTGTTGTTGACCGTCGAGGGCAACGTCAAACTTGGTGACTTTGGCTTGTTCAAATACGTCGATCCCGACGAAGGCACCGCCGGCCGCCGACCTGTTCGCGGTACGCCGCACTACATGTCGCCGGAACAGGCCCGTGGCGAACATGTTGATGAACGTTCGGATGTCTATTCGCTCGGTTCGACGTTCTACCATGTGTTCACCGGCCGGCTGCCCTGCGACGGCGTTACTCCCGCGGATGTGTTGCGAAATATCTCTCATGGCGACTCACCAAAGTTGTTGGAGGTGGAGCCGGAACTGCCACCCGCGCTCGGCGTCATTTTCAATCGCATGTTGGCCCGCAATCGCGAAGAGCGTTATCAGGACGTTGGCGTGTTACTGGCCGATCTGGAGAGCTACGCCATTCGCGAATTGTTGCCGGTTGCTGACAGCGGTTCATTCCCGGCCACGGATGTGACCGACGCGGAAGCACCGCTTGTACCGCCTGGTCTCGAAACATCGGCTTACATGCCTGCTGTGCCCAGCGACCCGCTGATTGGGTCGAATTGACGGCACGAGGCCGGTTCTCATTTATGTGATTTGCTGCCGCGCCCGCTTGTAATTGCGGCGACGGCTCGTGTATCATATGTTCTACGGTTGCCCGTTGGTACATTTTCATCACTCGTCCCTTTGTCGGCGGAGGCATCATGTTTGGATCACGCGCATCGGCTCGCCGCAATCGCCAGATTCACAAGTACGGCCGCAGCACTCGGCCACTCAGGTTGGAAATACTCGAACGCCGCGATCAGCCTGCGTCGCTCTCGGTGTTGCCCGCGCTGCATGAAACAGCCATCGAGCCGGCGCTTGACATTCGCGCACTTATCGGTCTGACTCCGGCTATTGTTCGCAACGCTTACGGCTTCGACATGTCCAACGTTGCCAATGCTCCCGGCGACGGGTTCGGTCAAACGATCGCCATCGTGACCGCTTTCAATCACCCGTACATCCAAAGCGATTTGCGCGCTTTTGATGATGCGTTTGGGTTGCCCCATGCCCCATCGTTCAGCGTTGTGAGTGCGACATCGGTCACGAATTCCGCGTGGGCCACTGAGGCCGCACTCGACGTACAGTGGGCTCATGCGATTGCTCCGCGAGCTAACTTGTTGCTTGTGCAAGCGGGTTCAGACAGTGTCGATGACATGATGAACGCCGTTGATTTCGCTCGCCGCCAAACAGGCGTGTCAGTGGTGTCCATGAGTTGGGGCACCAGCGAGTTTTTTGGCCAGCGGCGATTCGACCACATCTTCTCGACTCCAGTTGGCCATAGCCCGGTTTCATTCATTGCCGCCTCCGGTGATGATGGTGCGGCGGCGGGTGTGAGTTGGCCGGCATCGGTTCCCAGCGTGCTCGCCGTCGGCGGAACCAGACTCACTGTCGATGCGTCTGGCAATTACGTCGGCGAAACCGCGTGGAGCGGCAGCGGCGGCGGTTATAGCCGGACTTACACGGACATCGTTACCGGTAATCGCGCGGTGCCCGACGTGGCATACGCAGCTGATCCCGGCAGCGGTTTCCTCGTGTACAACAGTATGCCGGATGCCAAAGGTCGTACCGGCTGGTTCCGCGTTGGCGGCACCAGTGCTGGCGCTCCGCAATGGGCCGGCATCGTTGCACTCGCGAACGAAGCACGGGCGGCAGACGGTGTCTCGTCCATCGGCAACGTTCGAGCGGCCGTGAAGTCGATGACCAGTGATGCCTTCAACGACATCGTGACTGGCAGCAATGGACTCGCGGCGACAAAGGGATTTGACCTGGCAACCGGCGTTGGTAGTCCGAGGGCCGCCAGCGTCATTAACCAGTTGGCCGCGCAGCCTGCGGAAAAGGCTGCTGTGGTCATGGGCCCGATGGCACCTGAAACTCCGGCCGTCCTCAAGAAGACCACCGCAACGCCACCGCCAGCTAAAGACACCACACTGGCATTGGTCCTTGCCGGCATTGCGCAACAGAATGCCGCACGTGCCTTCTTCATTCTGAACGCCAGCCCGGCCCAGATTCCGACGACCGTCGGCGAACAGGACAGCAATCGCGAAGTGGCAGTGCCGCCCGTATTAGTCGCACCGGTCAGCACATTCTCAACATGGGACCAGTCGATACGCCATAGCAGTGGCAGCTCGGAACACGAAGGGGCCCCGGTTCCCGCACTCCCCGGCGATCCGGTTCCAGGCGGCCCACCCGCCGGTGCCGTTAGCGTGGCACCACCAGCGACATCGACAATCGTCCGCACAGTCGGCCGCAAGCAAACCGGCACTCCGGCCGCACAACCATCGTCAGCCGTGGCAACAACTGCCGCTCCAGCTGATGAAGCTACCGTGGCGAACGAAGACCCGACGCTGATCAGTGCCGCTATTGCCTTCTGCTTCCTCGGCGGCTGTTTCGTCGGTTTGGAGCCGAAGCGGACTGAGAAGAAGAAGCCGACGATTCGATAGGCTGCCATACGTCACCTCGATGGAGCCGGTCACAGGACCGGCTGTTATGGGGAGTATTTCACTCGCCTGTTTCCTAATTGCCGATCCGGGCGGCAATCGCCGTCACATCTTCCAGCCGACATGCGCCCTCGCGTCGGTCCATTGCTGGTGATGTCAATGCGCGCAGGGGTCCACACGCACGAAAGGTGATGCGGCGGGCGCTTCGTGTGCGAAGCACTTTTGTTCGCATCCCGAGAGTTC
>JANLTA010000163.1:0-2971 GCA_031362705.1 Gemmataceae bacterium
GAATCCTTCGCCGAGACCGCCGGGGCCGGCGAAGAGGTCGATGACGGGGATTGCTTTGCTTGCGGGCATCCTGGCTCGGTACGAGGGACACGGGAAAATGCGGGGAGGTTGGGATTATCGTAGGAGATCGGTTGCGCGATGGGGGGTGTCGTGATGCGAGTTGTATCTCGTGAGATGCTTGTCTCAAACCCCCACCCTAGCCCTCCCCCACAAGGGGGGAGGGAACCGGAAAGGCTGAGCGCTCCGCTTCGGGGTATCGTCGCGTCGCGGTTAACCGCTGGTTTTTGGAGTCATGCCCGGGCAAATGGTTTAGAATGCCATTGGATCGGAGGAGTTCATGCAGCGGCTCACCTGTGGGCATTATCTTGGCGACGTTGTGCGTCGTGAGACTGTCGCGGATGTTGTGTTGACGGAGACGCGCTATAGTCCGCGACAAAAGTTGCCGTTGCACTCTCACGAACGGGCTTACATGTGTCTGGTCCGGCGCGGTGGGTATACGGAGCACTTTGCGGCACATACTCGTGAGGTCGGCCCATCTACCCTGGCCTGCCATCCGCCGAATGAACGGCACGCCCAACAGTTTCATGATGCCGAGGTGCGGTCATTCAACCTAGAGTTTTCTCCGACTGCATCGGACCGATGGGGCAAAGTCAGTGCAGTGTTGCGGCAGCCGGCGGAATATCGCGGTGGGCCGGTAATCCATCTTGCCGAGCGGCTCTACCGCGAATTCAGCCGGCCCGATCCGTATTCGCATTTGGCGATTGAAGGGTTAACCCTGGAGTTACTCGCCGAGGTCGGTCGACTGGGTGAGTGCGCTGCCACGCGTCGGCCGCCGCCTTGGTTGAATCATATTCGTGAAGCGCTCAATAGTCGGTTCGATGAATCGCCGACGCTCTTTGAATTGGGGCGATTGGTTGGCATTCACCCGGTACATCTGGCGACAACGTTTCGCCGGCACTTGGGCTGCACGATCGGCGAGTACTTGCGGAATCGCCGCGTGGAGTACGCCCGCCGTCGGCTCTCCACGTCCGATACACCGCTGGCCACCATCGCGTTGGAGGCGGGGTTTGCGGATCAAAGTCACTTTAGCCGTGTGTTCCGTCGGCTAACAAGTCTCACACCAGCGCAATATCGGCGAACGGTCGCTTCCGATTGATACCACCGATTTTCGGAGGCGACTTAATCGCGTTCCAAGCCATGAACCGCGTACAATCCCCCATTAAGCCGCATTGCAACAATCACGGATAAGCCAACGACCCGACGAATCGTCACGGAGTCTCAGGAGAATCTATCGTGCCAATTTCCCCGAAGAGTTTCAGCTTGGTGCTGGCACTTATTTTCACTTCTGTGATCGTCGGACAGTCAAAACCCGTCGAAAGCCCAGCGGTCCTTCAGATCGACGCCAAGACGCGCGGTGAAGTCATCGACAAAATCCTGGAGGAGATTTCGGACAACTATGTCTTCGCCGAAATGGCCGACAAGATGAAGTCAACCGTTCTCAGCAGCGTGGAGAAAAAAGAGTACGACGATGTAACGACCGGCCAGGAGTTAGCCAAACGCTTGACGACGCAGCTACAGAGTGTGTCGAAAGATAAACACTTGCGGGTGCGATGCAATTCGGAAGCGATGCCACCCGAATCTCCGTCGCGAAAGCCGAGCCAGGAAGTCATGGCCCGCCGAACGCGCGAAACGCGAATGCTCAACGCCAGTTTCCGCAAGGTCGAGCGGTTGCCCGGCAACGTCGGGTATCTGGCACTCGACGCATTCATGGAGGCGGACATTGCGGCCGGACCAGCGGCGGCGGCCATGACGTTTCTGGCCAACACCGACGCAATGATCCTCGACCTCCGCCAAAACGGTGGCGGTCAACCCGGATCTGTCGCGCTGCTGTGCAGTTATTTCTTCGGCGAGAAGCCAGTCCACCTCAACAGCCTGTATTGGCGAACCGGCGACCGAACGGACGAGTTCTGGACGCGGAAGAAACTTGATGGACCGCGCTATCTGGACAAGCCGCTGTATGTATTGACAAGCCACTATACGTTTTCCGGGGCCGAGGAGTGCGCATACAACCTGCAGACGCAGAAGCGAGCGACCATTGTCGGCGAAACGACCGGCGGCGGCGCACATCCGGGTGGCTCGGTTCGCATCAACGATCACTTTGTCGTTTTCGTGCCGACCGGCCGCGCGATCAATCCGATCACCAAGACAAATTGGGAAGGCACTGGCGTGAAGCCTGACATTGATGTGGCCGCCGACATGGCCCTGTCCACTGCACATCAGAAAGCCATCGAGCATGTCCTTGCCACTGCGGCAGACGACAATGTGCGGCGGCTCATTCGAGAAGACATCGAACGCGGCAAGCGTAGTGAACGTGCTGACAAACGATAAAGTGTTTTAACGCGCCTTCCAACGGTACGCGGCCAGGCCTTTGAGTTCGCGGATGTAGATTTCGTCGCCGGCGACGGCCAGATGGGCCCAGGTTTCCTGGGTGGCGATCTTTCTGGTATCAATCAGCTCGAACTTTTCCGAGTTGGCTTTCAACAGCATGAGGATGCCGCGTTCGTCGAGAACGAGAATCTTGTCGCCGTTGGCGACGAGGCTCCAGTACTTGCCGAAGGAACGGCTTGTGGTCCAGGTTTGCTGACCCGTCTTAAGATTGATGCAGGTCGCGCGTTGATTGCGGAGTTGAAGATAGGCGTGATCGCCGACCACGACCGGCGTGGACATGTAGCCCTCGACATTCTTGGTCCAGGCGACGGACACTTTCATTGCCTGGCTGTCGCTGTTTTCAAGATTGAAGCGAAGCGTTTTGCCGCCGTAAGCGCTGGTGAATATGCCGTTTTCAAAGGCAATGGGCGTAAGAATGTTCATACCGCGGGTGGCTTGCACGGTTTGATCCCAAAGCACTTTGCCGGTGTCGGGGTCGAGGCCGGCCAGTTTCTCGCGCGTCTGCACAAGCAACTGCCGGCGG
>JANLTA010000391.1:0-4484 GCA_031362705.1 Gemmataceae bacterium
GCAACGCCGACCAGCGCGGTTGTTATCTTTGAAAGCGCAAGATAGAACGACTCGCTCTTATTCGGACGCAATGGCCGGTAAAAATCAGTGACAACTGCATTGGCGGCCGAGTTGAGCGACGACGAGAACGAGGCCATGGCGCTGGCCAGCACGGCAGCCGTCACCAAACCGATCACGCCAATTGGCAGGCGATTGACGATGAACTGGCCAAACACCGCATCGCTCCGTGCATCAGTCACGACGAACAAACCGGCCTCGCGCACGCACCACAAGCCAAGTCCGATGAACAGAAACAACGTGAACTGGGCGAGAATCAAAAAGCCACTCGACACCAAGGCAATTCGCGCCTGGCTCAACGAGCGGGCACAAAGGTAACGCTGCACCATGTTCTGATCCGCACCGTGGCTCGCCATCGAAATAAAGGTGCCGCCGATCAAACCGGTCCACAATGTGCGAGTCTTCGTCGGTTCGAGACTGAAATCAAACAACTCCAACTTGCCGGCCGCCGATGTCATTTGCCACAACTGCTCCCAGCCGCCCGGCAACATGCGAATCAGTAGGATCAGCGCGAGGATGGCACCGGAGAGATAGACGACGAATTGAGCGAGGTCGGTCCAAATCACAGCCTCCATGCCGCCGAGGTACGTGTACAAAATGGTCACGGCACCCAACACGAGTATCGACACATAGATATTCCAACCCGTGAATTGTTGCAGCAGCAGGGCCGTCAGACACAATCGTAAGCCATCAACCAACGTTCGCGTGATGAGAAACACGCCGGACGCTGTACGTTGCACCCCCGGATTGAACTTCGTCTTCAGCACCTGATAAGCCGAGAACAATTCCCCGCGCATATATTGCGGCAGCAGCCACGCCGATACGATGGTGCGACCGACGATGTATCCAAGGGCCAATTGAAGAAACGAGAGGTTACCCGCAGCGATGCCCTTGACCGGATCGGCCGGCTGATACGCGACACCCGGAATGCTCAGGAACGTGACCGTGCTTGTTTCCGTAGCCACGATGGAAATGAGTACCAGCCACCACGACACATTGCGGTCGCCGACGAAATAAGTAGTGACGTTCTTTTGATTTCGCGAGAACCACGCCCCCAGCAGCGTCGTGCCCAAGATGTAGGCCACGACAATGCCCAAATCCAACCCCGACATCGGCGTGGCATCAGCAAATAATGGCATCACGATGTTGTATGAGGCGAACAATCAACCCGTGAATGCCAATTCCAGCCCGATCAACTCACGCGGTTGAGTTACTTCATGCACTCCGAGCCGGGCAAAGCGCGGGCGAACTGAAACCGACTCCGAAATTTCCGGCCGAGGACATTCGCTATCGCTGAACTGCGCGATGTACCTACGCAAGGCAATGTCCTTAGACGACGCCGCGCCCGTCACCATCCTAAGGTACGAGCCGCAATTTGGGCAACATGCGTCAGCGACCGGGAATGTCGATGGTTCAATGGCATTCGTATGACGGCAAATCGGGCATTCCGTCCAGTCACCCTCAGGAGTGCGCGAAGATATGATGGTTGGTGACATTGCATTTCGCCAAATTCGCGTCCCAGCACGTCCCGGCATCCATGCAGTGATTCATCATACATGAACAACGCCAATGTCAATCGATCTCATTACATTCGTTGCGTTCGTTGAATGGTCTGTTTCATACGAGATTGTCCGGGATTTCGACCCTGGAAGGGTTGCAGCTATTAGCCAGTGGTTGAGCGAAGCGATACCACCGGATGTTGGCCGCGGGCCATTTCATCCCGGAGGGATGACAGCCATTAGCCGGTGGTTGAGCGCAGCGACACCACCGGAGCCCTTTCGATCATTCAAAATACTTCGGGTCGTATTCGATGCCTGCCCTTTGCAACAACTCGATTAACTCCTCACGCGACGATTTCAATCGATGATGTTCTTCCTGCCCGGCGATGTAACTACGGACGGGTTCACGTGCGGTGGGGCTGACGGTGAACGCGGCGTATCCTTCTTGCCATGCGAAATCGTGCTGCCCGATGATGTCGTGAACCCAAATCGAAGTGGCCTTTTTCAGCTCGCGCATGAAATCCGCCAAGCAATGCGTGGCTTTAAGTCCGACCAATAAATGGACGTGATCGGCAACGCCGCCGATGCCTTGCGGAATTCCATCGAGGCCAGCCACAGTACCGCCGAGGTATTCATGAAGGTGAGTGCGCCAAACGGAATCGATGGTGGGTGTGCGGTTTTTGGTGGCGAAAACGAGGTGATAGTGCAGGCTCAGGTAAGTTGACGGCACTGGCGAAAACTCCGCGATGTGTTTGATGGAATGGGGCTGCGACCCCTCCCGGGGTCGATGATATGAGATGGATCGCTGGCCGGTGGTATCGCTGCGCTCAACCACCGGCTAATAGCTGCGACCCTTCCAGGGTCGAAATCCCCGACGGCTGGCTGGTGGCATGGTTACCGCTTTGGGTAACCATGTTGAACCAAACACAATTCAGAAATACCTGCCTGGATCTTAGCGTATACGGCGTCGATGTTCGAACACTCTGTTCGGTGGCATGGACTGATGAATTGAATCCGACCCGGCGCGCATGCCACCATCGTCGTCGGCACACCGCTCACATGGTTACCCGAAGCGGTAACCATGCCACCAGCCGCTGACCGACCGGCGCCGCAATAAAAAGTAGGGAGTTTGGACGCCTTGCGGAACACACCCGGCCGGCCCGATGTCGTGAAAAAAGCAGATGCGGGTCGCTTCTACCAATCGTTGCCGACTGGCTCGCCGCCCGCGGGGGTCAACGCCGCGGCCCAGGTGGCAGCGGAGATTTTCCCCGAAATTGATCGCACGCTACCATCGGCTAAAGCGACCTGCATGACAGAGTGCGGCGTTGAAGCCAAACGGCTATCACAAGTCCCCTTGTCAGTACTACTATGGAGCGCGGCGTCCGGCTGAACCTGGAACTTCCCTGTGGTCCAATACCCTCCCCCCGCCCCCGAATCACCCCCGGCAAAAACCGCCGCGAATACGTCACCCGGATAAGACTCGTCGATTGTATTGCTTGGGTGCGGGGGACCTCCGCCGCCATGGAAGACCCCATTCATCCAATGTGTCCCGCCCAGAAAGTAGTTGCCGCTCTTACAGCGGGCAAGTTTCTCGGCGAACAAGATCGTGTTCGATGTACCGTCGGCGAATGTCGCCTGCAGCGTCGACCTGCCATCCCAAACCCAAGCGAGGTTGCCGCCAAGTGTCCCATTCGGACCGCCGGAGGGCTGGGTATTGGCATTCTTGGCGCCGCCAAATACGAGGAAATTCCCGGCGTATGAAGAATCGCCGTCACCGATGTAAACAGTCTCATTCAAAGCCCTTACGACTATTCTTTGACCGAGAGTCCAATCGCTGGGGCACTGATAGGTCTTTACGCGGGTTTGCCTGAGCCAGATGGAGTTGTTCACCGAACGACACGTCGGCCAAATGTAGCCGCTATTATAGGTGATCGTCGGGCTTGATGCTAATGAGGCGGAACTCCCAAATGGTGCCTTGCTCCACAGAACATGTTGATCAATATGAGGCAGCAGGTGAAAAAACAGCGGCGCATAGTATGCGCCAGCATAGTTGCCCCCCTGGGGAGGGAATCGTCGGTTAGCCTCGTGACAACTATGGGGGGCCATAGCCAACTGATGCAGATTGTTTTGGCATACGGTGCGATTGGCTGCTTCGCGGACCTTTTGCACGGCGGGAAGCAACAGCCCAATCAATATGGCGATGATGGCAATGACGACGAGAAGCTCGATGAGCGTGAAGGCGGGTCGGGATTGGCGTTGGAAAGTTGAGATGGCAGGTTCAACGGGTAGCTGGACGGAATGGACGCGAACATCCGGCCCGGCAAACGGGAAAGGGATTGCAGCACTGGCGGCTGTCGAGGACATTGGCGATGTCCGGAAAGAAATATTGCTTGACGCTTCTGGCCGAAGTGTACCGCGCAGCCAACAGGAGGCAATGGCACGTCCATGTTTTGTCCAAGAACATTACTTGCCCCGGGGTGCCATGTTTCCCGTCTTCGCGGGAACATGGTGAGACTTGCAAATATTCGGGACATGTCAGTGTGCCCGGGTCACGACCGCTCGACTTGCGATTGCATGATGCAAATCTTGGGATTTCCTTGCTACTGTGCTTGCCTTCCCTGAACAGTAGTGTACAATTGTGTATGTCGGCCTCCGGAGCCGATGGTTGATGCAAGTGGCGGGCTTGGATCCAGCCCGTTACTAGCATCAATTGCAAAGTCGATCCGTGAATCGAGTTGATTCAACCTTGGAAGACCAACGCCGGAAGTGGTTTTCCAACACGGAGTCAATGAGGTTCCCGGATGAGTTGGTGTCTGTTGAAAGGCGATGCCGCGGGACAACACGATCCGGCGTTACTGTCGCTTAAACAAACTCACCACCTTCCCCCTCGCCATCAGCGACAAAAGAGCCGACTCAACTGAGTTTGGC
>JANLTA010000196.1:0-3946 GCA_031362705.1 Gemmataceae bacterium
CCACGAGATCGCGGTCCTTGACCTGCGGCAGCACATCGGCGAGGCCGAGCCGGTGCGGCGGCGCGTCGATCAGCTTGGAGCCCTCGACCAGCGCTGCGGGCTGCGCCAGCCAGGTCGGATACCAGAATGACTTGATCTCGCGGCGGTTCTGATAGCGCGCGCCTGCTCCGCCATCGAAACCCTCGAACGATGGCGCTTGCAGAAACAGGGTTTTCATCATGGCGTGCGCGATCTCCGCTGCGACTTCAGGATGCCTTCCGACATCAGCTCGTAGTGGTGTCCGCGCCAGCTCACGTCGCGGGCGACAAAGCCCGAGACGTCTATGGCAAAGGACAATAAATCACGCACCGGAATGAGCCAATAAGGGTGCCGCGGCAAGCCATATCCGCGACAAGCCATCATGGATCAGTCACTTCTTTTCGACTGCGGTGCAATGGTGCGACAGGATCTTACTGATGCCTGCCGCCATTTTCTGCTAATGGACATCTAAACTACTTGGACACCTCTGGCATTGGGGAGGCTGGGTTGGTATTGACCCATGCGTTGCTTTGCAGGAATAGTACGTCTGAATCGATGAATCCACCGTAGTAAGCGTCACCAGTACATCCGACACCTTGCAATAACGCACGACGGCATTTCGCCAGCTTCGTTCGAATTTGATCCGTAGTCAGCTTTGCTCCGTTTCTGTCAAATGCCGACAACGAAGAAATCGGGCAAATAAGTATCTGATCATTTTGACGCTCAACCACGGTGGAAGCAACTTCGATAGTGTATTCCTCCGGTCTCTCGACATCCTGCGACTTCGTGCGTTTTTTGCCGTTTGCGTCTGTGTATTCGGTAACAACAGTGTCGATCACAGTTTTCGTTCGGTTTTCGGTTCTAGTTTGCTGCCTGAAAACAAACATTGGTCGATAAAACTGGACGTTGTCTTTGTCATCGTCGTCGATTTCTGCATAGCCAAAATCAAGCGGATTGTACTGGGGAGCACCGTCCGGATCTGGGAAGTCGACTTCTTCGTTCGCAGATTGTGAAGCGTTCGAATTGTGCGAAGCACATGGCACTGGGAATAGGCCACAAAAGCAAGCAGCGGCGCTGCAAATGGTGGCGAGAGAAATAAAGCATAGGATCTTCATCAAATAGTTCCTTCACAATGAGTTTTCCCAAACGTCTGCTTAAAAAACATTCGTTCGGCGCTGTTTGGATTGCCACAGCGGCAATCACTCTCTATGGAAGGAACGAAATATCGAGACTCCGGATGCGCGGATCCTGAACAAACTCAGAATCCAGCTCGCTGAGAATATAACTGATGCCTATCAAACCGCTATTTTGCCCCTGGCTCGCGTCGGAAAACTCACGAATGATCTCCACTTCATGTTGATTAGCCCAGTCTCGAAATTGATCCTGTTGAATCGGAATCGAGTTCTCTTGTCGATCTTGAGCCGAATGCCGGTAGTACGCCACCGCCCGTGCCAGCACCGGCGCATGCGCGTCCGGTAAACCAACCTCCCACCAATGAACCATCTTTAGAAACCTTGTAACAATCGTGTTCAATAAATGCCACGAACCACGCGGTTCGCGATAGAACACAACAGTTACGAGAAGCCCCTAACAGGTTACAAGCGGCTAAGTCACACCTGTTTCTAAGATTTCTGAGACTTTGTCACAGATGGGGATTTGCTCTGGCCATGATTGCCCGGATTCCCGCTTCCATCTTGGCTCGCGCAGATACGTTAGCAGAACGAACCGATATCTGTGGCGGTACAAATCCGTGTAAATCTACCCTTTGAACATATCCATTGCTTTCGCGTATTCATTTGACAGGTCGATTCCGGCGTCAACACTTGGCATTAGACGCTGCATTGCGACGTACATGTAGCATACAGCTTTAAGCCCAGAGAATTCGCCTTCAATGCTCTGGAATGAATAGCGGACCTCCGGGTTGTTGATGTCCAGCCCCTGTTCACCCCTCGTTGCAATCTCAAACATGATCGGCTTGATTTGGTCATCCGATAATTTCGCAAAGGCCTTCAATGCACCCAAGCAATGAAAGACAGCGTCTGGGCGTCCGCCCCGCACCGCGTTACTTCGTAGCGTCGATTCGGCTAATTTGGTAAGTGAGTTTCGCGCTGCGTCCCCAATCGACGAACTTGGCGATAACTTTAACACCTGTCGGAATGCGGCATCAGCTTCTGCCGCTCGCCCATCTGCCACTAAAGTTTCACCAAGCCCGAACCATCCGACTGGCTCACTGGGCAGTAGAGTCGTGAGCTTCTGAAAATGGGGAGTAGCCTCTTTCGTCTTTCCGGTTTTTGCAAGCAACCCGCCAAGGTTGCGATGAGCATACGGGTTGTCGGGCTCTAGCTCACAGGCCTTTCGTAGATTCGCAAATGCTTCCTCTGATTGTCCTGCCCTTGAAAGAGCCACCCCGAGCGAGATGAAAGCATTGGCGGATGTTGGATTCAATTCAACCAATTTAGTCAGAAGTCCGATCGCCTCCTTGAGTTCCATCTTGTCGCTCAATGCCATCCCGAGATTGAAGAGCATTATCTCGTTCTCTGGGTCGATCGTTTGAACCGCTCGGAACAACCTGATCCCTCGTTCATAGTCGCCATTGTTAAGCAGCTTGACGGCGCGTTCGGCGAGGTTTTCGCCCCCCTCTGAAGACCACTCGACCTCGATTAGTTCCGGTCCTACAATGATTCTCGTAGAAATGCCAAAATCAGCGTATTCTTCAGTCAAGTATTCTTGTATCCACAACCCATAATCGGGCAAACTTGTGTCTCGTTTACCCGGAGGAAGCAGATTCGAATCGAAGCTGTCGATTGGAATCAAGGCTTTGTTTGGCCGAGGGTCTGAAGGCATGCTCTAGGACTTTGCAAGAAATCGAGTGACAGGTCGAAAGCGCACCTTCGACGCCATTCTGAAGCGTAATTGAGCACCCCCGCCCGCGAGTAGGAAAAAGCGAATTGTGACAGAATCAGACTCTTCGTACAACGGATGGTCAAATTACGAAACCTGGGTTGTCAATCTTTGGTTGGGAAATGACGAAGTTTCCTACAACACGTGCAGATCATTAGCTCAACGGTGCATTGAAGAGGCTGTTGCTGACGAAGTATTCAGCCGCAAAGAACGGGCGTGCTACCAGCTTTCGAACGAGCTGAAGGAGATGATCGAAGAACGTAACCCAATCGCCAGTGAGGCAAGCGTTTACGCAGACTTACTCAACGCTTCCATTGGCGAAATCAATTGGAAAGAGATCGCCAACGGCTTACTGCAAGAAATCGATGATTGATACCTTTGTTTGAAACGGGTTCGCCATGTTTCCCGATTGATTGGGACAAACCCGCAGCTGAACAGGCACCAGCAGCAATGCAACAGAGGCGTCACAGAAGCAACCGAACCCAAGAATGATCGCGATCTGAAAGAACGCCCACTGGATGTCCGATTAAGGCATCTGGTCGTCAGACGATAGCTACCGCGTCATCACCGCTCATTCGGCCTTCGACAAAGATACGCGTGACCAGAAGTCATAGCGAGACTTCTGTGGATTACAAATCGCTCTGCTATCTAACACAAATTCATGGCCCGATTCACAGCACCTCGATTGGCACCGCGAATACAAGTTCTGTGCTTAACGGCCGCACTGGCCTGTGTAGGCAGAATGTTAGTGGCAACATGAAGTCTCGAGATTCGACAAGCATTCCCGGCCGGAACCAATCGAGTCGCAAGTTGATCGCCGATCAGATACAGCCCCAGTGGATCGAGCGTACCTTCGCTGCTAGTCTCAGGATCAAAAGTCGTTAGGCTTGTTAGAACTAATGTCATGCTTCCCGATCTTCCCCCGTCTGACGTGATCATGCTTCGCTACCCGCTACTCACATGTTGAGCGAATCTCGCAAACCGAATCCCAAGATTCTGACACATTTTGCAATCTAACATCTTGAGC
>JANLTA010000152.1:0-1574 GCA_031362705.1 Gemmataceae bacterium
GGGTCGAGCTTGCCGTCCCGCGCGTAGTTGGTCAGGTCACGGCCATATCGTTCCAGTGCTTGGTAGGTGGCTTCGGGGTTTTGCGTTGTCACTTTTTGATTTCCGCGAACGTGTTGCAGTGCCGTCAACATTCGTTGCCGGTTCAGCCCGAACTCGTTGAGCAGGCGGCCCGCCAGGCCACCATCATCAGCCATAGCGAGCAATAAGTGTTCGACCGAGACATATTCGTCTTTGAGTTTCTTCGCTTCATCCTCGGCTTGCAGCGTCAGCTTGTTGAGCCGTCCACCGACGTAAACCTGATCGACGCCGGTCACCCGAGGTTGTCGCTCCAATTCCCGTTGGAGCTTGATCTTGATTCCATCGGGCGACACATCGGCCTTCGCGAACAACGCCGGCGTCAAACCTTGTTCCTGATCAAGAAGCGCCAGCAACAGATGCTCCGGCTCCATCTGCTGATGGCCAAAGCGCAGGGCCAGCCGCTGGGCCTCTTGCAGCCCCTGTTGCGCCTTCTCCGTGAACCGGTTCATGTCCATGTCTTTTGCTCCTTAATGCCGCTCAAATGTCTCCCATTTGTTGCACAATCACGCAGATGCCTTCTTGGCAGTGGGAACCCGACTTCTCACAGTAAAGCAACTGGTGGGCCACACTTAGGCCCGAATGTGACCAATAGCGGTTTCGCGGCATCATAGGCACTTGTGGGGATTGAACTTGCGCCACGCCGTCGGCAAACTCGCCCCAGGTTGCCAAATCGGCAGGCCCGGAACAATCGTTACGTGGCACATCAAATGCTAGCCATTGATTGCCGAATTAGGATGGAGATGGAGTTCTCATACTCCGCGGCAAGGATTCACCTAGGAGGGGATCAGCCATGTTAGTACTCAGCCGTAAAATAGGAGAGAAGATCATCATCGGCGACAACATCGTTCTCACGGTGGTCGCTATCAAAGGCAACCAGATCCGCATCGGCGTGGAAGCACCTCGGAGCGTGTCAGTCTGGCGCGGTGAGTTGCTATTCGAGCAACCGGCCGTCGGTTGCCGTGATAAAGAATTGGTGATGGCGTAATTCACTCTCGCACTAATAAGAACACGCCTTTCTTGTTTGATGTGACGATGTCCAACTTCCCGTCGCCGTTGAAGTCGGCCACGACAAATTGCGTGCCGATGCCGGAGTCCTCGTCGATGACATGCGGCGTGAAACTCATCATGCCGTCGGCTGCCTTCTTCGCTTGCAGCCAATAGATTCGAGCCGGGTCGTTTGACCCAGGTTCGCTACGGCCATGCGACCAGAAGCGTTTGCCCGTCACCAAGTCTTTCATGCCGTCGCCATCCATATCCACGTAGTGCATGGCGTGCGTCTCAGAAACCAGTTTGGCAAATAGATCCCGCTTGAGGAACGTCGGCGCGGCATCGACGCCCGGTCGGGGATCATACGCCCAGATACCGAACTTGTGCGCGGAACTGCTGACGATGGAACGCTTGCCGTCGCCGTTGAGATCGATTACGAACATGTCGGCACACGCTTCGCCCAGGTTGGCGGCGTGAAACGTCCATGGCTGGGTGGCTTTCGCGCCCTC
>JANLTA010000233.1:0-4866 GCA_031362705.1 Gemmataceae bacterium
CGCTACGGACGAACTCGGCTACTACGCCGTCGAGAACAAGGTTCACGTCAACGACCTTCACGCCACGATCCTGCACGTGCTCGGCGTCGACCACCAGCGCCTGACCTACCGATTCCAGGGCCGCGACTTCCGCCTCACCGATGTGGCCGGCGAGGTCGTGCGGCCGATCCTGGCCTGACCCTACCTTTCCGACGGCGCGCGATGCAGATTGCGAAGGAGGCCAGGGTCCGCTTGCCCGAAGCCCGGGAGCGACCTGCGCGACCCGTCCGCCGCCATTCTGAACCACCAGCCCGGCCGCGCCCATACTTATTCGCTGCATTCCCTCATCGGCAGCTCGCTCTTCGATATCCAGGAACCATCAGAGTCTGTGATCCGCAGCGAACACTACGGCACCCCGCAAGCCCGAAATGCAAGGAGTTCCAAATGGCGAAAGCCAATGAATGGACCCGCGATCAGTTGTTGATGGCATTGCAAAGTCCCAACAGGTTAGCCGCGACGCGAAGGTACCCCGCAGCGGAGCGCGAAGTACCCTGTTAACCGCAACGCGAAGGTTTGACGGGGCGGAGCGCGAATAGACATTACTCAATTCCAGCGCACATTTCGCCCCCCACCGGGCACTATACTACCGAATGGTATCCCGCCCGGAGTCCGCCAATGTCGGCCACGCTGCTCACTTACTTGCGACGCCACTATACACCGCCGGTCGCGGATGCGGACTTATTGCGTTCTTATTGTGCGACGCAGGACCACGCCGCTTTTCAAGCCATCGTCGAGCGCCACGGGCCGATGGTATTGGGCGCCTGCCGTCGCCGTCTCGGCCAAGCCGATGCCGACGACGCTTTTCAAGCGGTATTTCTGCTGCTGACGCGCAAGTGCCGTTCGATTCGTCGACCGGAAGTCTTGGCCGGTTGGCTGCACGGCGCGGCCCAGCGAATCTGTGCCCGATCGTTGCGCACCAAATCGCGCCGAGTCGTCCTTGAACACTCACCAAGTCGACCTTCGAAGCCGCTGCCGCTGGAGGCAATGACAGCCCGCGAGTTGTTCGACGCACTTGACGCCGAAGTCGCCCGACTAACCGAACGTGAAAAACTCCCGCTTCTACTCGTCTACTGGCAAGGCCGCACGCAAGCTGACGCCGCGACTGCCCTCGGCGTGACGCGCGGCGCTCTCGCGGGTTTGCTCGACCGCGGCCGTAAGCGCATCGGCGACCGACTGCGTCGACGCGGTTTTGGCGAAGGTGATGTGCGCGGATTACTCATGGCTCCCGTTGGCGCTGCCGTTGTTTCAGGAGAACTCATGGCCAGCACCGCAGCATTGACAATCAGCGGTGCCACGGTCCCAGCGGGCATTGCGGCACTCACCTCGGGTTTGAGTGTGGCCAAGATCACTGCATCGATCATGGCCGTCGTCGCCGCTTGCGGATTCGGCCTGTATGCGTTTGCGACCATCGACCAGCCGGCACCGTCGGCGAAACCCACAGCGCGAGCCGATACGCCGCCGATGGAACCCGCCGCCGCGCGCAATTTGCGTGTCGTCGTACTTGATCCACAAGGCCAGCCGCTCGATGGCGCGAGCATCCAAGTCGGCATTTGGACGAATGAAAAGGACTTCAATTACAAGCGCAAGCATGTATCCGACGCAAAAGGCTCCGTGGAAATTACACTACCGGCGTCGTTCTATATCGTGCGGCTGTGGGCGGAAAAAGGAACGTTTGTTTCGATGTGCGCAGCATGGGAACAAGACGAATTGGCCAAGGGTATCACGTTGCCTTCCGAGTTTACTTTTCAGTTTAAGGACGGCGTTGCCATCGGCGGCCGTGTTGTGAGCGCGGATGGCAAAGCAATCGCCGGCGCGCAGGTTAAAGTGCGTGACAGTAACAGTGATCAATCGGCCGCAAGCGTGGATCGGGCGCGACCCTATGTATATGAATCGGCTACAACGGATGCGGAGGGGCGTTGGCGCATCCTCAACGCTCCCAATAGTCCGACTCGACGATATGCCTTATTGGTTTCCCATCCGGATTATATAGCCGACGAGTTCTGGGAAGAAAGTCAAAAGGCGGCCGGAATCAGCACGGCGATGCTGTATGGACAGTCCGCGGTGACGACATTGAAGAGTGGGGTCGTGGTCCGTGGACGCGTTGTCGATCCCGCTGGTCAACCCGTGAAAGATGCGATCATCGTTTATGGCGACCGAGCTTATTTTCCGAGTTCGCAGCGCGACTTCGCCACCGATGCCAATGGACAGTTTCAGCTGCCGCCGCTGCGGCTGCAATCCACGCACTTGACCGTCATCGCCCCTGGCTGGGCGCCGCAAATGCGCGCGGTCGAGGTGAAGAGCGGCATGGCCGCGCAAGAATTTCGTCTGACCGCGGGTACGACTATCAAGTTGCAGCTTGTCGATAGCGCCGGCAAGCCCATGCCCCGTGCCTATGTGACTATCAGAGGTTGGCGAGGACATGAAACACTTTATAACCGTCGCTTCGACGCGATGCGCGAGAGTAAGATTCCCCAGCGTGCCGACAACGACGGCATCTGGGAATGGACATGGGCACCGGAAGATCCCGTCAAACTCTCATTTCATTCGATAAGTACGGCGGCGCAGGAGTTGGAAATTGCCGGCGGCTCATCCATGCGGACTGTTGTCCTCCAAGCACCGTACCGCGTCACCGGCAATGTCACCGATGCCAACACCGGACAGCCGATTCCCACGTTCACCGTAATCCCGATCGACGTGTTTCGCAAAGACTGGCTCAACGCCGAGCGGCAAAACGCCCAACCCGGCAAAGACGGCAAACTGGATTATCTCGCGGAACGTATCGACATACCCACCCGCGTGCGCATCGAAGCGCCAGGCTACCGCACACAGGATGGACCGGAGTACCGAGTCGGCGATGATGACCTTCGCATCCAGCATTTCCGCCTTCTACCCAGCGCACCCGTTACCGGAACAGTGGTCGATGGCGATGGCCGGCCCGTCGGCAATGCGATTGTTCTGATGGGAACGCCGTCGGATCGGGGTAAATTGTTCGAAAAAACAGGCAACAACCAGGCGATCACCGCCGCGAATGGGCGCTTCACGTTTCCCGATCCCGGTGAGCCATTTGCGGTCACTGTGCAAGCCGACGGTGGCTTCGCACAAGCGCAATTCCCCATGGATCAACACGATATTGGTACATTGCGCATTCGACCGTGGGCGTCAGTGCGGGGTCAACTCCACGACGGCGGTCGCGTCATTCCAGGTGCCCGCATCTTCTTAAGGCCGATCCGCATCGAAAGCGGGGGCGATCCATCGATCAGCGTCGATCTTCAAATGGTTACTGATGCCGAGGGCCGCTTTGAGTTTCCGCGTGTCCCGGCGGTCCCTGTGAGCGTGTGGACGTTTCTCGGCCCGTGGAAAGACGAGATCTACCGCTCTGGCCCGACCACGCCGCTCGATCTCCAGCCGGGACAGCGGGTCGATCTAAAACTAGGATCCGGCGGTTGCACGGTGACAGGTCACGTCAAGTTGACCGGTAAAGTGCCGAACGATCTCGATTGCAATTACTCGCTCAATTACCTGGTGCGCCGCTCGCCCGGAATTGCTCCGCCACCGGAGATCGCCAAGCTTGGATTCGATGTCCGCAACGGTTGGCGCGAGGCATGGCGACATTCCCAGGAAGGCATGGCTTATCTCCACACCCTGCAACACTGGTTTGTCAAGCTCGCTCGCGATGGCTCGTTCCGCATCAGCGGCGTGCCGGCCGGAGACTATGATCTGGCCTTCGAAATCTACGCCAAGCCGAGCGGTTGCCTGACCGATCCGCTAGCACGACAGACGGTGCGCGTCACCGTGACCGAAGAAGACGTGGCCCGCGCCGAACTCGCCGTGCCGGAAATTACCGCGCAGGTCGTACCAATACCGGACGTTGGCGATACACCCACGCTCAGTTTCCAACGACCCGACGGCACACAGAGTACACTCGCCGATCACCGCGGCAAATTCACCGTGGTCCATTTCTGGGCCAGCTGGTGCGTGCCGTGCAAAAAGCAGATACCATCCGCAAAGAGCCTGCATGATCGCTTTGCCGAGCGCGGACTGACTATTGTGGGACTCTCTCTTGACAACGATGTGACCGCGTGGAAAGCAGCGCTACAAACTCTGAATCTCCCGTGGTCGCAAGGTCGGCTGGCGGCCGCGAGTGAAGCCGGCGTCTCCAGCGTGCCGGTCTATTGGCTTCTCGACCCCGCAGGCAAGATTATCGCTAAAACCTACGAACTTGATGAACTCATTCCGATGCTGACCGGACGACTCAAATAGATGTGTAATCTCGGACAAGTTGCAGTCGTGCAAGCCGCCGGCTTTATGTTGGCGGACGTGACTTGGCTAACATGGACATTCTGGTTAATGGAAGATATCCCCTGTGCTTCCCAACCTCTCGGCACGCCAACAGGCATGTCCTTCTTCAGCCCAACGGGCTGCGAGCACTCAGCCCTGGGCAACGCTCAGGGTTAGTCATGCCATTGTTAATCAGTCTGAAGGACTGAGACACAATCTGTCAGCCATTCAGGCTGAGCCGCATGATGGCGAAAACCTAGGGCGTTGCCCTAGGCTGAGTGCTGTCAGTCCTTCGGACTGAAGAATAGCGACCGCGGCGTGCATGATAAAGCCCGTGAGAACTTTTTTTTGCTACTGCACTGGACATTCCTGAATCGTAGTGTACAATTGTGTATGTCGGCTTCCGGGGCCGATGATTGATGCAGGCGGCGGGTTCGGATCCAGCCCGTCGCAGGCGTCAATTGCAGGGTTGATCCGTGAATCGAGTTGATTCTACAGGTGGAAGACCAATGCCGGAACCGGTTTTCCCACTGTGAAGTCAACGAAATC
>JANLTA010000257.1:0-2696 GCA_031362705.1 Gemmataceae bacterium
TGGTGCGCGACGCGGTGACCTACACCGAGCACGCCAGGCGCAAGACCGTGACCGCGCTCGACGTGGTGTACGCGCTCAAGCGCCAAGGCAAGACCCTGTACGGTTTTGGTGGATAAAGTGGTCTCTGCCAGATGATTCAATCAAATCGCCGCAATAACTAAAACTGGGATTTTTAGTCACACCCAAACATATCGAACTGAATACCGGTATTTCTAGTCCTGCCTTGTACAATTCCGACCCATGCTCTGTCGTCTCTCCCGCTTGAATGGGGGGAGTCTCCTTTTTGCGATAATTGTGTCAACAAGTACGGTAGTGGTCCGCCACACACTAACTTGGGATATCCATCCGTGTCGGCGCTGACCGCTGACTGTAATAATCGATTGTTGCTGTGGAGGAGTGAGGAGCTCGCCTGCCGGTGTCGTCATGGCTGAGTCAAAGTGTTGCTTTGACTGTTTAGCAACGGCACTCCTCGATACGCGCGACATGATTGTGTGGTAGTCGTCATTTAATGTGATGGAATGAGTCAAGGTTTCCAATCAGAATCATCATGATGTGCCGACGGTTTTAGTTATCGATTTTGGTTGTGGCAGTCCAAAAAAGTGGATAGCTTCGTAGTGCTTGGCCGCCTCACAGCCCGGCCACCGATGCGGGTCGCCAGATGCGTCAACGACAACAAAGCAGAAGAGCAAGCAGAAGAGCTGGTAATCTTGCTGTTCTTATGATAAAACGACCACTGTGTTGCGATGGGGCATCGACTACCGTACGTGGTTGGCATCAAGATTGATTCGAGAGCCAATCGATGTCGGATTTCATACCTTAATAACTGTAACATACATTCTGGGATTTTCTTCGACTGCTACTTACGGCGCACCCAAAACGCCGGCAAAATCTGCCGTTACTGGATCATTCGCGTCGACCATCCAAGCCAACAATGATCTTTGCAACCTCTGAATGTGCGGCAGGACGGTCAGTTCGCCCATGAGATTGTTCATTGAACCCGGGTCACTAATCATGTTGTAAAACTCTTCGGGGGCGCGGTAAAGATAAAACTCGAGTCGATCGGCTAGGACCAAGTCGCCCGCAGCGGCGGCCGCCGCCATGGCATTTTCAATCGTAGCACCACGGTACGGAACCGCGCACGTCATGTTATTGGCGTCGAAAAAGTGATTGTAAATGTAATGGTAGGTACCGTCGGTAATACCACGCTTGTTTTGTGTCCGTTTCATGGTGCCGGCCTCGTGGGTGCCACCCGCCTCCACCCAGCCAATGGCGCGGAGATCGGCCCGCACTTTCGTTGCATTGGGCTGGCTGTCAATGGCTTGCGCATAGTAAATGTCCTCGTACCGGGTGCCCACGACCACATCGCGCCAGACCAGATTGGTCTCGTTGCGGATCAACGGAAACAGCGACCTGCCATCGATATCGGCCAGGGGTGTGACGCCAGCCATTTCGAGCATTGTCGGGGCCACATCGGTCAACGACACAAGGCTCGAATTGTCCATACGCGGTACCAACACGCCGGGCCAGCGTACAATGAGTGGCCCGCGGATGCTGTCGCGGTACGTGTCAAACTTTCCAAACGGCATCGGCATGCCATTGTCGCTCACAAACATGACCACCGTATTGCCAATCGTACCGGTTTCGTTCAGCACCGCCAAACAACGGCCTACCGTGTCGTCCAGGCGTCGCACCGATGAGGCGTAGCGGGAAAAATCGACGCGGGCCAGGGGTAGGTCAGGAATGGGGGCTGGCAGCCTCACTTCCGCCGGCGTGTAAATGCGCGTCGGATTTTCGACCATTTCTTGACTGTCCACCCAAAAGTCGCCGGGGAAGGGCCGATGCGAATCCGCCGAGTTGACAACAATGAAGAAGGACCGGTTAGCGGCGTCGGCCGCGGCAATGGCCGCCCGCGTCGCCGCGGCCAGCAGGGTGGGTGCCCGACCGATGCTCTTCGCGCCAATCCGGCCCGGAATGACTGTGTTTTCTTCCGTCATGGTCCATGGAAAAGACGTATAGGGTTTCATGTGCCAATACTTGTGAAAATTTGCCGTCAGATACCCGGCATCGCGCAAGTTGGTCACGACCGTCTTGGTACCGTTCGCCATGGGGTTGAAATCGACACTGCCATAGCTGGGCGGGTACTTGCCACTTAACATGGCCTGCCGCGATGGCTGGCAGACCGAACTGGCGGCATATGTTCTGGTAAAGACGTGACTTTCGCTCGCTAGTCGGTCAATGTTGGGCGTCACGTTTGGAGCCACGCCGCCCATAAAGCCGACACTATCAAAGTTCAAGTCGTCGGCCACAATGAGCAAAAAGTTGGGCCGTCGTTGTTCCACGCTGCTCCTGAACAAGGTCGCCACGTCCGTAGGGGACAAACTAATGCCGTCCCATATTCGCACATCATCAATATTGCCGACCAACGCCTGGGCCGTTTTCGAGTGCAAAATACCACCGGCTCCAAAACTGGCGTCGGTGTTGTTATGAGCGGCCAACTGTCCGTATCCTGTTTCGAGACTGCCTCCTGGCACTCCGTCCAAAAACACGGAAATGAGACCATTGGAATAAGTGGCCACGACGTGGTGCCATTGACCGGCCCCGATCGTGAGCGTGGAGGCGACCCTCGGTACGGTCCGTGCGCCACCTTCCCGCACGACCGCCTCCACTCGTGTGTTGACGACGCGTATGGCAAAGCC
>JANLTA010000315.1:0-4510 GCA_031362705.1 Gemmataceae bacterium
CAACTCAAATAACAAAGCGCCACACGCGCCCACCTCGAGTGTGGCAACCAGGTCGGCCGCTGCGGTCGTAGCGAGCGTGACCACATTACCCCAAGTGCCCGCGGCATCCCCTTTCCAGCGCGTGGGAGTGCGCGCGGGCGGATACCGGGGGCGAGGGAGTTAGTTGTGGAGGATCGAGGATCGAGGATCGAGGATCGCGGTCTGTGGATCGGGACCGACGGGCTGGTGGCTTATGGCCAGTGAGAGTGTTCTTTGACAACTGAGATGGATGGTCATCAGCGGCATGCTCACGGCTGTGACGGATCCTTCGACCGCAGCTCAGATCGACCCGCCGAACCGCAGCCGGAACTGGATGAAATCGCCGGCGGCCACCGCGCCATCGCCGTCGAAGTCGAACATAGCCGTGCTGCCGCCGAGGGCGAGGCGGAACTGGATGAAGTCGCTGGCGGATATCGTGCCATCGCCGTTGGCATCGCCATAGATGCGGATCAGTCCGTTGGCGGGCGTGCCGACCAGCGTGTAATCATCGCCTCCGGTGCCGTTGCCGTCACCGTCGAGCAAGCCGTTGGCGTTGTACACCTTCGACGCGACGATCGACAGCGTGTAACGCCCGTCGGCCAGTGAACCATAATCCACGGCATTGGTGCCGAGGAATGTCAGTGTCACCACCGTGGTCGCGCCGGAATCATCGACGGCCGTATTGAGCGATGGCTGTTTGCCGTCACCCTGTCGGGTGAGAACGAAGGCGTCGGCCAGCGAAAACGAAATGGTCAGGTGCTGATCAAAGGTCAATTCCACCGAGGTGACCCGCGACCTTTGCGTTTGACCATTGTTGATCGTGACCGCCTGCAACCTCGGCGGCCCGACGTTGATCAGGTTCACCACTTCGATGCCGGCGAAGTTGGCCGCGAGCTGACCGTTACAGGTGATCGTCGTGAGTCCGGCCGTCGCTGACTTGCCGTTGGCGTCAAACGTGAACGTGTCGGTGCCGCTGGGGATTTCCAGTTCGCCGAAGACATCGAAGAACGAATTCGGTGTGAACGGCACGATAACGTGATCGTTAAACCCGCTGCCGATGAAGCGCTCGAACTGGCCGGCAAGCTGCACCTTGCCATTGAGGCCGTTGATGACCTGTTGCGCGTTGGATCGGTAATCGATGTTCACGCCGAAGTTGGCCGCACTGAAATCAAGCGTGTCGCGGCCGCCGGGGTCGGCGATGTTGTTGTAAACAGTTCCGATGATAATCGGTCGATCCGGGTCGCCTTCACAAGCGTAATAATCGTCGCCGGGACCGCCGTTGAGCGTGTTGCTGCCAGAGCCGAGTGTGAGCGTATCGTTGCCGGAGCCGCCAGTGACGGTGTCATTGCCCGCGCCGCCAACGATGGTCACCGGGCGAGTCATCGCCGACGCGTTGATCACGTCGTCGCCAGCTTGACCATAGACATACCACGAAACCCCCTCGCCGGTGTACGGGTCATTCAATGTGAGGTTGTCGTTGCCGCCCGTCAAGATGACAGCAATTGATGTCGCACTGCTGCCGTTCAAGTCGATGGTCGGTAGGCCGGGCATTGTCACGCGGAAGATGCCGTCGTTGGGGATGCCGTTGTCACCGATGGTGGCGTAAACGGGGGGATAGCTCAAAGTTAAATCGTTTTGGGTATTCACATAGTAATAGATGCCTTCCTCCTCCATCAACCGGAAGCGAATTGTTCCGTTGTCGATCGCCACGCCATCAGACAACATCCGCACGTCGGCAAATTCGGTTTCGCCGCCGGTCACATACGTCTTGTCCGTGCCCGCGCCGGTGCCGCCGTTGAAGAACAGGCTGCTCACGCCGGCCATGCCGCTGCCAAAATCCACGGTCAGCGTGTCGTCTTCGCCGTTGGCACCATTGATGAACACATGCCGCGTCGCGCTGAGCGGCCGGCTGACGGCCAACGTCGGTACGCCGGCAATTTTGATGTAGATATCCATTCGGGCGTACGTTAACGCGCCGCCCGGGGGCGTGACCTTGACTGTCACATCATCTGCCCCGTTGCCGGTCGGAATGGTGTAACTCAGCGACAGATGCCCGACCGAGCCATACACGTCCGTGAAGTTGTTTGTGTCGTTCGCCAACAGTTTGGCATCGCTTTGGAACATGGCCTGCCGACCGTTATCGGCAAACCGGAGCCCACTCGACGCACCGGTGCCGAAGCCGCCTTTGCCGTCCTGACTCACGCACGTGAGAAAGCCCCACTGAGCAGTAGATCCGTCCTGGCCAGTGTTGGTGGCGATCCAAACCTGCGGCTGGGGCAGCGCGCCGCCAGCGGAATAGTCTGTCGTACTCGTGAACCCGACGAACCGCCCGTTTGGGCTGATGACCGGCCCGTGATTATTGCTGCCATACCCGCCGCCGGGAAGCTTGTCGATCCGCGTGATGTTGACCGGAATGGTGCCGTTTTTGTTGCTGACCGTATATAGCCCGCTATTGCTCGGCTGGGGCGCGCCCGGCAACAAGTTATTCGCGTTACTGGTGAATACGATTTCGGTGTTGTCGAAATCCACGATCACGGCGTCGATCGGACTGCCCGGTGTTGCACCGTTGCCCATCGCGGTCTTTGCGTCGTTAACGCTGACTGCTTGGAACGTGCTAGTCTTGCCGTCGTACGAAAACAGATCCATCATGTTGTTGGCATCCGGCACACCGGTCAGCGCTTGCAAATTCGCGTTGGTCCAGAAGACGACATGATCGCCATCACCACTCACTCGCATACCGGCTCCATTCGCCGCCGGCAAATTGAAGCTGACAACGACTTCCTGGCCGATGCGCGGGATGTGGATCATGTGCATGCCGGCCGGGCTGCCCCCTAGCTTCAGATCGGTGGCAAGCGACAGCCAAGCGCAGGTCACGCCGTCGCCGCCGATGGAGTAGGCACCGGTCGGACTGGTCAGGTCCACACCTTTGTTGCCGGTCGAAGTCCCGGCCGGCGTCACGCTCATACATTCCAACTGCCCGGTCGTGGTGTCATACCGGAACAGGTCCGTCTCGTTGTTCGCGTCATTCAATCCTGGGATGAGGTTCGGAGCTTCGCTGAGGAAATAGACGTAGTGTCCATCGGCCGACACCTGCGGCGTATGCGACGTGCCGTTGCCCGTGAAATAGAAATTCGGGAACGGTACGAAGCCGCTGACCAGCTTCGTCGTGCCAAGCAACATGTCGCGAACATACACATCCGAGAACGGGTTGACGTCTTGCACGCCTTGAACGAGTTGCGTGGCGTCGGTGGTAAAGGCGACGTAGCGAGCCGCAGCGTCCATTGAAGCGCCGTAGGACTGACCATTGCCAGTGGACGTGCCTGTGAAGTTGGTATCCACCGTGACGTTGTTGACGTAAACGTGCGTGCCGGGGAAGACGCTGGTGACGAACGAGTCGAGGTCGCTGGCCGCGCTGACCATCAGGGCTGCCGCCCCGTTACTGCTCACGCCAGAGAGTGTGGATGCGCCAAGGGACGAGGTCTTGCCGGTCGGGGCGACGATTGTGTGGGCAAATGTCTCCGCGGTGATGCCATCCAAAGTATCGCAATTTAGACTCGAGCGATAACGCGTCCCGCCCATTTTGAGATCGACGGAGAAAATACCATTACTTTGGTCGATGCAGTCGTCGCCGACGTCGGCGATAATGTTCGCGTATTGAATTGACCCCGAGGCCGTGCTATTCGCCGGGATCGACGCGGCCGAGAAGGAAATCTCCGGCGCGTACGGGTATTCCCCGGCGACCAGGTCGGCGAGCGGCGTGCCGCGCGGATGAGCGATCACCGCCGGCGTCAACCCGTTGCCGATAACGCGAAGTGGGGCCAACGACGAGGCGAAGTCGAAATCGGATTCCCGGTATTGCACGCTGAAGAGCTGCGCTTTAGCAATGTGCTTGCCATTGCAACACGCCAATACGACATCCTGCAACGGCATCGCCGATTTGTTATCAATGCTGAACGTGATGATATCGGCCCGCCCGTCGCCGTTGACGTCGCCATAAGTTGGGGTGATTGTCACTCCCTTCGCCTTGAGGTCGGCGATGGCCGCGTCGCCGAAAAGTTGCAAGCCGATCTCGGTGGTTTCGACGTTGCTCAAAAGGACCGGCGCTCGGCCAGTCACCTGTACCGCGCCGGCCGGTTGCGTGAAGCTGTACCCGCCGTGATTGACAAACACTTCGTCATTGCCGCCCGCGCCATCGACGGTAATCTTGTTGCGGCCCGGGCTAATAGCAAACTTGTCGTCGCCTCCCGTGCCCTGAATCTTGTAATCCACTTTGATATTGGCGAAGTTGAGGGAAAGCGATTCGGTCGGTACGGGATCGCCGGCACCTTGGCCGTGAAAGCTGATGCCCGAAATCAGGGCGTCTTCGAATTCGTACTGGAGATAGGCTTGTGGCCCGCTCGACTGCGGCACAAGATTGATGGTGCATTGGCCGAGCCCGGCGGCGAAGTTGCCCGCGTCGATCGTCGTGATCTCGATACCTTTCGTTTTCCAT
>JANLTA010000318.1:0-8037 GCA_031362705.1 Gemmataceae bacterium
ACTGCGCCGCCGAAAACTCCGCACCGTCGACGAACTCTGGGACGCCTTCGGCCAATCCCTCGATTGGGTCACCCCCGATGAATGTCGCAACTACCTCCGCCACGCTGGCTACACGCTAGAATGAAAATCAAAATGCTCTAGTGATTTCATTCAGTTCCGGTTGCGGTTTGGCGGGTCGATTTGACGGTGATGCGAGTGCTTCGCCGAGAGTGTATCGTTTGATGTGGGGTCACGTCTTCGCGCTCCGCTTCGGGGTACCTTCGCGTCGCGGCTAACCGCGTTTCACCAATCCAAACCGCGCTTTGCTAGTTGTTGTCGGATTAGTTGTAGGTTCCAGATGTGGATTACGCCGCCGTAGCAGCAGGCGGCGAGGGCGTGGCCGTCGGGGCTGAGGGTGTGCCAGAGGATGGAGCGTTGAGCGGGGGTTTGCAGTTCGGCGAGGAGGCGGCCATCTTTCGGATCGACGAGCCGCAGTTGTGTTGGCGAATGGCGGAGCGCCAAGAGTGACTGGCTCACGGCGTATGATGCTTCGCCGGGGCCGATCTCGGGGTACTTGGCGATGCGTAACTTTGGCTCCCATGATGCGGTGTCGTAAAGTCGGTATTCCCTTTCGGTGGCCACGCTCAATTGATCGCCGGTTGGATTGAATGCCACGGTGGCGCTGGCGTCGGCGGGCAGATCGCGGACGACTTTGCCGGTGACGCCATCCCACACTTTCACGCCGACGCTGTCGCCGTACCACGGAGCGGTAGCGACCAGGGTGCCATCGTGGTTGATGGCCACGAAGCGGAGTCGTTTGTGCAACAACTCGATGGGTTCGTCGGGCTTGTCGAGATTGATGATCGCGGCCTCGCCCAATTCAACGCAGGCCACCAGTTTCCGGCCGTCGTTTGAAAGTGCGGCCCGCTGCATCGGCGTGGCGGTGCCGACTTGAGTCGGCGATGATTTGAGGCCATCACCTGTCAACGGCCATCGTTGTACGCCAGCCTCGCCAGTTGTGTACGTGCTATCGGCCGTGAATGATACGGAAGAACAATCGGGCAAGGGCAAGAAGGCTGGCTCGCCGCCTTTGGCCCAATCCCAGATGCGCAGGCCATCGGTGCCAGTGACCGCGAGTGAGCGGCTGTCGCTGCTGAAGTGGCCGGCCAATGAGTACCAGTTGGCGGGTGGGCGCACTTCGAGCGTGCGGCATTCCGCACCGCGGGCCACGTTCCATAGCCAGAGTTTGCTGCCGTCGGAGGCGAAACCGAGCCGGCTCTCGTCGGGGCTGAAGTGCATGCGCGAGCAACCGGTGAAGACGCTGGTGGTGCGCACGAGTTGCCGACGCAGCTCCACGTCCCAAAGGCGCACGGTGCCGTCGTGGCCTTTGCTGGCGAGCAAGTCGCCGGCGTGATTGAAGGCGACTTCGGTGACCAGGCCTTCATGCCCGGGCAACACGGCCAGCGGTTCCTTCTTGCCCGGCTCCCACAAATAGATGCTGTATCCGCACGCGGTGGCCAATAACTTGCCGTCGCGACGCCAGGCCAGGCCGATCACCTCGGCCGGGTGCTTCCATTGATCGGTGACGGCCCAAGTTTCGATTGATCGTACCTCGACAACTTGTTCGAGCGTGACGCCCAGTTTCGTGCCATCCGGATGAAAGGCGACATGCTTTGGCAACTCGGGTAACTTGAGAACTTGTTCCTGGGCGTTGTCATCTTCGAGGTTGCGGATGACCAGCTTGCCGACGCCTTTCATATAAGTGGCGCGTTTACTGTCGGGGCTGAAATCGACTTCGCCGCAGCCGGCCGATGTTTTTGAGCGCACGATGGCTTCGCGCTTGGCCACATCCCAAATGCAAAAGTGCAGGGCATCACGCTGGAAGCGCATCTGATAGCCGGCGGCGAGATAACGGCCATCGGGACTGAAATGCAGAGTCCACGCGCCGTGACCTTCGCCGGGCAACGACGCCAACTCTTGGTCATCGGCGACGCGGCGAACGCTGATGTTGCCCTTGGCATCGCTGCGGGCATAACGCTCCAACCGATGATCGAAGCACACCCCCGCGCAGCCGGGTGGGCAACCGTCCCATTCCTGTGCTTTACCCAAGTCGGCCAACGATAACGAGGCGATGAACTGGTTGCGCAGGTCCAGCTTTTGTGTTTCGCTGGGCGACATTGATGGAATCAGCGCGTGCGCGGCATCCAATGCCCGCAGGCCGTCGAAGCGCCGGCCGGCTTGAATGGTGGATCGGGCAGCTTCGGCCCGCGCGAGTTGCGCGGTCCACAATTCCTGCTGCGTCTGTCGGCGTTGTTCCCACAGCCGCAACGACATCAGTGGCGAGCCAATGCTAATGACAAGCAAAGCCGCGACGGCCACGCTGGCGGCGGTGGCGAGTCGTGGATTGCGCCGGCACCAGCGCCACAAGCGCTCGGGCAGCGGTGTCCGCCTGGCGACAATCGGCCGGTCAGCCACGAAGCGGCGCAAGTCTTCCGCCATTTGGGCGGCACTGGCATAACGATCGCGCGGTTCCTTGGCCATCGCCTTGAGGACGATGGTCTCCAGATCGCGCGGGATGCGGCGTTCGAGTTGTCGCGGGTGCGGCGGGTCGGCGTGCAGCACCTGGTCGATCAATCGCGAACGGTCGGTTTCCACGAACGCCGGCCGCAGCGTCAACAATTCGTAGAGCGTGATGCCGAGGCTGTAAACATCGCTGCGCGGATCGCCGACTCCGCGAAAGCGTTCGGGGGCCATATAGCGCGTGGTGCCGACGAAGTCGCCGGTGTTGGTCAGCCCGTCATCGTCTTCGGTTTTCGCCAGGCCGAAGTCGGTGATCCACACGGTGTCGCGGGCATCGAGAAGGAGGTTGGCCGGCTTGATGTCGCGGTGCAACACGCCCTGATCATGGGCATAGGCCAGGGCTTCGGCGACTTGCACGCCGATGCGCGCGACTCGGCGATAGTATTCTGCATCCGTTGATGATGTGAGATTCGAGGAAGCAGATGATTGGGCTTTAACGGGCGCGGTTGCTGAGCCATGTGTTGCGTCCGCGCCGGGATGAGTCTTGGCTTGGCCGCGTTGGCGCTGCATCGTTCGCAGGACGGAGTCGAGGCCGGCACCATGAATGTACTGCATCGCGTAAAACTGCAGGCCATTGGCTTCGCCGACGCCGAAGACGGGCACGATATTGGTGTGATGCAACTGCCCGGCCGCCCGGGCCTCGCGGCGAAAACGCTCGATATATGTGGGGCTGGCCAGCGCTGAGTACGGCAACACCTTGAGCGCGACGTGCCGGCCCAGCGACTCCTGCACGGCTTCGTACACCACGCCCATGCCGCCGCGGCCAATCTCGCGGAGCAGCCGATAGTCGCCGATGGATTCGGGCATCGGCGCGGGCTTGGGTGGCCGCAACTCACCGGAGTCGGCCATGTTGTCCACAAATGCGATGGCGGGAAACAGCTCGCGAATCTCAGCGGCCAGTTCCGGATGGGCGTCGGCGTAGTCACTGATCTTGGGATGCTCGCCACGGCGGCGGCGTTCGAGAAACTCCTCAGCCAACCGCTCAACCTCGTCGCGCTGCGATGCCGACTCGTTCATGGCGGCGTCTCCACACCGCTCTGCGGCCAATCGCCAAGTGCTTCTTTCAATCGGCGCATGGCGCGGATGTAGCGTTTGCTGGCGGCGGCTTCTTGCAACTCCAACACCCGGGCCGCCTCGGCATTGCTCAGTTGTTCGTGATGCCGTAGCGCGATGATCTCGCGGTCGAGTGGATCAAGGCTTTCCAACACGGCTTGGAATCGTGCCTGGGTTTCCAACTGCACGGCAATTTCGCTGGGTCGCGGATCATGGCCGGCGAGTTGCGCGGCCAATCCGGCGGACGTGGTGGCCGGTGCGCCGCCATAGTCGAGCGGCACCTCGCGGCCGGCGTCGCGCATCTTCATGCCGAAGTGATGCCGATGCAGCGTGACCAGTTTTTGCCCCGTGAGGTAGCGCAACCACAAGAAGAACGGCATCGCTGGTTTGTCGATGTATTCGTTCAGGCGGTTGGATGCTTCAAGACACGCTTCCTGCACGATATCCGATGCATCAATGCGGCCCTGCAGGCGATGATCGAGCCGCAATGCCACCATGCGGCGCAGCCGCTCGCGATGGCGTGTGAGCAATTCGCCCCAACTGGCACGATCGCCGGCCGCCGCCTCGTGCAGCAGCCGGTCGGTATCGTCTGTATCGGACATGAGGAGCCTAAACAACAGGTGCCGCCATTGTACCCCGTTTCCCTTGAAAATGCGGAATTCTTGATCGCACGTGTCCCGATCTCTGACCGGCGCGCGGTTAACCAGTTAGCCCCGTACACCCGTCGGAGATCAAGCCATGCGTCGGAACACTACACAATCGCGAAAAGCGTCGCTCAATTTGCTTCGTCTCGAAAGCCGGCTGGCACCTGCGGTCTACACGTGGGTCGGCCTTGGCGACACCGACTCATTCGAAGACGCATCAAACTGGTCGGATGGCAGCATCATACCCTCGGTGCCCGGGGCTGGCGACGACGCTTTCATCGACGCCACGTTTGCCGCGGACACCATTTCCACGTTAGCGTCGCACACGCTCAACAGCTTGACCTGCGACGCGGGGTCATTGCTCATTCAGGTCGGCACCTTTGAAGTAACGGGGCCAACCAAGGCTGACATCGCCCATCTGACCATTGGATCGGGTGGCACCTTTATTCTGACCAACAACCTGATTTGCGACGATGTCAACGTCATCAGCGGCGGGACATTGGATGTCAAGACTGCTACGACACTGAAAACGCTGGACCTGCGCGATACTGGCGCGGTCACGGGTGCGGGTGATTTGACGATCGACGGCAGCTTCACGACCGCTGGCGGCGCGCTTGGAGTCAATAGTGGCGTCAAGCTTCTTGCGGGTGGAAAACTGATTCTTGCCGTCGGTGCAATGGGCGATGTGCAAGGCGACGTGGTGCTGGGCCGCGTGTTTGACAACTTCGGTGCCGTCACCGGTGCCCCGTCCGTCGGCACCATGGGTTGGTATTTTGGGCCAAGCTCGATGGAACCCGGCACGATCAACAACATGGCCGGGGCGACGTTTACCGTGAACGGCGAAGCGCATCTCTACTTCAGCACCTCCGGTGCGAACAGTTTCAATAACTTTGGCACGTTTACTCATAACGCGGGAGGCTACGCGGGGCTTGATGCCGTTTTCTCCGTGCCAGTCTTTAACGCCGGCACGGTCAACAACACGGGCAACAAAATCAGTTTCCTGACCGCGAGCAGTAGCGGCACGATCAATGTGACGGGCGGAACACTTTGGATCAACGGCACTAGCGACACGAGCGGGCCGATCAGCATCAGCAGTGGGGCGAGCGTCGAGGTCAGAAACAGTAGCACGTTTACGTTCAACGCCGGTGCCGCTGTTACTGGCGCGGGTGCAGTTCGAGTCACTGCCGGCAAACTCGCAGTGGCGGCGAGCACCACGGCGAGCAATATTGAGTTGACTGCCAATTCGGCGAACCAACTGAACGGGCCTGGCGACCTGACTGTGAGCGGTAACTTCACGTGGTTGGGCGGGTCGCTTCGCGCGGGCGGCAAGCTGATTCTCCCCGCAGGGTCGACAGGCCAATTGACGGGCAATCTGGTCATCGGCCGCGTGTTGGAAAACCACGGTACGGTGACGCGCAGCAATTCCGGCTCGGGTCTGTCGAAGCTGTATTTCGGCGCTGCCACGGGCGAGCCGGGCATCATCAATAACATGGTGGGGGCAATGTTCACGGTGGCAGGCAATGGCCAGTTCGAGGCGAACTTCCCTGTTTTCACGACAGGAAACGGCATCAACAATGCCGGCACGCTACTATTCGCCGGCCCGGCCACGGCGACCTCTTCATACTCCTCCACATCAATCAAGATCCCAATCGACAACACCGGGACGATGTCCGTTACATCGTTTACGCAGCTCACCAACTCGCCCGTCACCAACAGCGGTACGGTCACGGTCACCGGGGCGCTTCTGAAAATCCTCGGCAGCTATGTGCAAACCGCGGGGACAACCACGGTAGACGGTGCGCTCGAAACGTTTGGGACCGACTTCAAGGGCGGCATAGCTCGCGGCACCGGCACGTTGGTCTCGAAAACAACCAACGCCGGGATTGTCAGTCCGGGTCTGTCGCCCGGCAACCTGACCATTTTTGGGAATTACTCGCAAACCGGCACACTCGAAATCGAACTCAACGGCACCACGCCGGGCACGCTCTACGATCAACTCACCGTCAACGGCACGGTGACGCTCGGCGGCTCGCTGACGGGTAGTGTGGGTTACGCGCCCGCGCCCGGTGCCAGCTTCACCATCATCGCCAACGATGGCACCGATGCCGTCGTCGGCACGTTTGCCGGGTTGGCGGAAGGTGCAGTCACGACCATTGGCGGCAAGGCATTTGCCATTAGTTACAAGGGCGGCACGGGCAACGATGTCACGCTCACGCTCAGGCCCGTTACAGTGCAAAGCGTCGTCATCAATGGCGGCGACATTCAACGGTCGCGCGTCAACTCCGTGGCCATCAACTTTGATCAACACCTGACCGTATCGTTTTCACTGGCCGACGCTTTCGTGCTGACCCGACAAAGCGACAGCAAATTGCCAACGCTCGTTACGTCTGTGGACGATTCCGGCGCAACGACCGTGGTGACGCTCACATTCCTCGGAACCAACGCCGTGGATTACGGCTCGCTGGCGGACGGTCGCTACACACTTACGATCGACGCGAGCAAAGTCAGCAACGACAACGGCCTGCTCGATGGCAACGGTAACGGCGTCGGCGGCGATGATTACACGCGCGTCGGCACCCCCGTCAACGGACTTTTCCGCCTGTTCGGCGACGCCAATGGCGACGGGACCGTGGCTGCTAGTGATTTTGTCCAGTTCCGTCTCGCTCTCGGCGGCAGCACGGCCATGTTCGACTTCGACGGCGACGGTGCGGTAGCCGCCAGTGATTTTATCCAGTTCCGCCTGCGGTTCGGCGGGTCGATTTAGGTCGCGGGCAAAAACAAGGCCCACCATAAAGGCACGAAGGGAACGCAAAGAAGAACCTCTTCCTTGCGTTCCCTTCGTGCCATTGTGTCTCTGCGGTTTACGTTTCTTGGAGATTCAGCCGAGCTGTGGCACACGGCAATGGAAAAATCCCATTCCCACCTGTCCCGAAGTCTGGCCGGCGCGCGGTTTACAAGGTAGCTCCCTTTACCACCCCGCCCGGTGAGGATCCGATGATGTCAAAACGAAGCCAACGGCGTTGGACCCAATTGTCCCGGCTGACCCGGCTTGAAGACCGGATTACACCGGCGATTTACATGAAATATGAGGGGGTCGCCGGGAGCATATCCGTCTCCAGCGATGCGGCCGACGCTATCGAAATTAGCAGTTTCCCGCTGGGTGCCCTCAAAGTCAACGGAGCGACCGTTCCGGACTCGGCCGGCCAACCGATTCGAGCCGACGCGGTGAACAAAATTACGGTCACCGGCGGCCCCGGAGCAAACGTCATCGACCTCAGCGGTGTCGGCGTCGGCGCGTTTCCGGGGTTGGTGAGGCACGCATTCATAGTGCCCGCGGGGATCGCCAGTTTACCCTTCCTGCTTCAAATCAATGGCGGCGGCGGCGCTGACACCATTACCGGCAGTGCGCTGGACGACTCCATCGACGGCGGGGCTGGAATTGACACAATGAAAGGCGGCCGGGGCAATGACTTCTACATCATTGACCCCGGCGAACAGTGCGACGACAGCAATAACAGCACCGGCGACGGCTGCTCGATCTCTCTCTATGGTCTGCCGCCAGGCACTCCTGTGCTCACCTGGGCCATGGATCTCGATACCGGCACGGATACGCTGACGTACGGCGCATTTCAATGGAAAACGAAAGGAATCGAGATCACGACGATCGACGCGGGCAACTTCGCCGCTCGACTGCGGCACAAGATTGATGGTGCATTGGCCGAGCCCGGCGGCGAAGTTGCCCGCGTCGATCGTCGTGATCTCGATACCTTTCGTTTTCCAT
>JANLTA010000345.1:0-6159 GCA_031362705.1 Gemmataceae bacterium
GCCATTGGCCAACTACGGCGGCCCGACGCAGACTCATGCGCTCAATTTGTTAAGCCCGGCACTGAACATGGGATCGAATGCGCTAGCGCTGTCGAATGACCAACGTGGCAGCGGCTCTCCGCGAATGGTCGGCACGCAGACCGATATCGGCGCCTATGAAGGCGTCGCCACAATTCCGCAACCGTATGCGGCACCGGCGGATGTAACCACGGCCGGCGCGACCAGCCAGATCATTAGCATCAATTACACCGACGATCATGGCGTCAACATTGGCAGCATCGACATCAACGACATTGCCATCATCACGCCGGGCGGCAAGATGTTGACACCGACCTTGGTCAGTGTCACCGGCGCAGGCAACAACGTCACGGCCGATTACACCTTCACGCCCCTAGGCGGCAGTTGGGACATACTGGACCGAGGTTTCTTCACGATTTCCATGGTCGCCGGCCAGGTGTTCGATACCGATGCAATACCCAATAGCATTTTTGCCGGCGCATTTGCGACGCTGCGCGTCACGATTCCCGGCCCGGCTTCGATTGTCGTCGATTCGTTGATCGATGAAGCCGACGCCGATTTGACACCGGGGAACGTGAGTCTGCGCGACGCCATTCTGTTCGCCAATGCCTCCCTGGGTGTCATAGACACAATTACCTTCGCGGCAGCACTTTACGGACAGACCATTTTACTCACCTTAGGTGAAATCCAGATTCGAGACTCGTTGCTCATCAACGGCCCCGGATCGAACTTACTGACCGTGAGCGGAAATAATGTTAGCCGAATATTCAACATCTTTAACACCTACCAGTCTCCCCAACCCAACGTGACCGTGGGCGGATTGAAGCTCACGGGCGGCAATGCCGCGGGCGGCGGAGCGGCCGAAGTTCAGGGTAGTGCGACCGCAACGTTTAGCGATGTGCTGTTTGCAGCCAACGCGTCGTCGTCCGTGGGCGGTGCCATTTGGATCGCCGCTAACAACGGCATGATAACGATCAATAACTCCACATTCGCCAATAACACGGCGACAGGCAACGGCGGCTGTTTGGGCATGGGCAACATTGGCGGAGTCAGCACAATCACCATTAACGACTCCGTTTTCATTGGCAACAAATCCGGCGGAAACGGCGGTTGCATCGAAGGTCGGGGAGTTGCCACCTACAGGATCAATCGCAGCGTGTTTTCGGGAAACACAGCCGTTGGCGATGGCGGCGCGGTCGTAGCCGGCTACGCGACATTCCGCCTCACCAACTGCACGCTCAGCGGCAATTCCGCCGCCAATGGCGGCGCGATGAGCGCGACTGACAACAGCACAACATTGACCAACTGCACTTTGGCCAACAACACAGCCGCCAAGAACGGCGGCGCGATTTCATTTCAAAACTCAGACTACAGTCTGAGTAATGTCGAGTTGATCGTTGCCAATTGCACCATTTCGGGAAACTCGGCGGCCGGTGTTGGCGGAGGCATTCGACTGTTCGAGCCATTTTCCCCGCAATCTCCCGCAGCGATGCGAATCTCAAACAGCATCGTATCCGGCAATACGAATGTCACAGCGCCCGATTTGTCACGCAGCACATCGACAACGCTTAGCATCTACGTGAATTTCAGCGCTATCGGCTCCGGCACCGGCTTTACGCTCAGCCCTTCCAGTGGCAACAATCTACCATTTGGGACGCCACTTAATCTCGGGCCGTTGGCGAACAACGGCGGCCCGGTTCAGACGATTAGGCCCATTTCAGGCAGCGCGGTCATCAATGCCGGTGAAACAACGACCTTGCTGCCTACGGATGCTCGGAGTACCGGTTACGCCCGATTGGTCGGTGGCAAGCTTGACATGGGGGCTTACGAATTGCAGGCGCCACCCACAGTGGCCAAGGTGGTCATCAACAACGGCGACGGGCAGCGGTCTCGCGTCACCACGGTTACTGTGACGTTCAGTCACTTCATCAATTTATCCGCCACGCCGGTCGCCGCGTTCCAGATCATGCGTCAATCGGACAGCGCCTTGCCGGCGATGCTGGCGGCCGTGGACAGCACAGGGCCCGGCACCGTGGTGACGCTGACCTTTGACGGCACCAACGCCGTTGAGTTTGGGTCACTCGCCGATGGCCGGTACACGTTGACCATTGACGCGAACAATGTAACCAACTCGGACGTCGCGAAACTCGATGGTGACGGCAACGGTTTGGCCGGCGACAACTATGTGCTGGCGTCCACGGCGACTCCCCTTATGCCGACCAACATCTTCCGCTCCTTTGGCGATGCCAACGGCGACGGCTATGTTGGCACGTCCGACTTGATTGCTTTCCGCCTGGCCTTCGGCGGCACTGGCATCACCTTTGATTTCAATAACAACGGTTCCGTGGATGCCAGCGACTTCGGGTACTTCCGGACACGATTTGGCAACTCGATTTGAGCAACAGTATTGTGGTCAGTTCCGCATTCTGACGAATGCGGCTATGATGGCGGCATTCACTGCGTCCGCCGAGTTGACCTCGCTTGGCAGCGTAACCACTGGCAGACCAGGCTGTTGGCACCTGGTAATCGCCGGCGAAACGGTACAAAGATGTTGTGCCCACCGTTCTTATACCTGGAGCATGAACATGGCCACCACTGCTAAAATCCTGGCCTTTGCCGGCAGCACCCGCAAGGACTCGTTCAACAAGAAGGTGATTGGCATTGCGGCGCAAGGTGCGAAGGCTGCTGGTGCCGAGGTCACGCTTATTGATTTGAAGGAATTCGCGTTGCCGCTTTATGATGGCGACCTGGAAGCGGAAAGCGGCGTACCGGAGAATGCGAAAAAACTGAAGGCACTGATGGTCGAGCACGATGGCTTCTTGATTGCGTCGCCGGAGTACAACAGTTCGATTACACCCGTGCTGAAGAACGCCATCGACTGGGTATCACGCCCCGCGCCGAACGAACCATCGCTCGTGGCATTTACCGGCAAGACGGCCGTATTGATGAGTGCGTCGCCGGGTGCGCTGGGCGGGCTGCGCGGACTGGTTCATCTGCGGGCCATCCTGGGCAACATCGGCGTCATCGTTCATCCGAATCAAATTGCAGTGTCGAAGGCTGCAGACGCTTTCAATGCTGATGGCACATTGAAAGACGCCAAGCAGCAGGCATCCATCGAAGGACTGGGCAAGACGCTGGCCGAGATGATTGCCAAGCTCAAGGCGTGACGGCGACCTCGACGACATCGGCTGCTGTTGCCAATTCGATGATCTCGTCGGTGCTTTGCGGATCGACCGCCCGACAACTATCTGTCAGCCGATTCATGGTGTTGCGAAGGAATGTCTGCCAGGCCTCGGCATCGCCTTCTGTGGGCGTCAACTTCTGGAACTCGCCGCAGAGCAGCACCAGGCGCAGGAAGTGCCGGAAGATCAGGCCTTCCTGTTTGGTCAGGTCACGGCTGCGAATGTAGTTATTGAAGTCGCCGGCATAGTTCGTCAACAACTCATTGGCAGCCCACACCGGATGAACATGCAGATCTACGGCACCGGGTACAAGTGCTTCATAATAGAGAAACAACTTCTCCGCCAAGGTTGGCGGCCGCTCGAATGGCTCGTCGTCGACTTCCTCTTCTTCACCTTCGGCCGGCGGCGGCTTCGGCGCGGTAATCAAGCCGCGCCGCAGTAGTTCAGCGTCCAATCGTTCCGTCTCATGTGGCCCCGGCGGCAACTGATCGGGCAATGGCACCCGCACATGTTTGAGCAGCGGCTTGGGTAACTCCAGCACGCTTTCGAGAGCTTGCAACCGCTCCGCATCGCTGGCGATGCCGAGCTGATCGATCAAAAACGACCCATACAGCGGATGGATCGAACGAAACGCAAGGAGGTTATCGAGCCGTGGAGTCGGCGTCGCCGTGCGGAAAGGACCGGCGGGTCCAACGGGTAAGCTCTCGGGCGCTGAGGCCACGGGTGCGGGATCCAATACCACATATCCCGCGTCGTGCAGTGTTGTCAGCATGATCGCCAGGTGTTTTTCGCCGGCGATGATGCGTGCTTCATCCAGCAAGCGTTTGCGAATGACGGTGCGGATGCGGTCCACGTCCGGCGATAGCTTCAGCATGTAAGCCAGCAGCCGCCAGGGTAGCGGGCCTTTGCTGTACAGCTTGCCGGGAAGCGCGGTCTTCAGCCGATCGAACGTGCCTTCGGTCCAATATTGCACGCCCTCGCGCCGGCTCGGCTTCTTGCGCTTCAATTCCTTCTTCTTCTTCAACATCACCGGGTCTTTGGTGTTCTCCGGAATCAGATCGTACTTCTCCTTCCAGCGGAGAATCTTGACGTCGTCTTCGTGGGCAATCGCGTACACATGACCTTCGGTATCAAATTGCGGCCGCCCTGCCCGGCCAAACATCTGATGCGCTGCCGACGGGTCAATCGGCTTTTCCTTGCCAAACGGGCCTTTGACTAATGACGTGACGACGACAGATCGTGCCGGCAAGTTGATGCCGGCTGCTAGTGTCTCGGTGCAGACGCAAACGCTGAGCAATTTTTTCTCAAACAGTTTTTCGACGATGCGCTTGTAGCGCGGCAACAAACCAGCATGATGCACGCCGACGCCGCGATGCAAGATCTGTTTCAATTTCGGGCCGACGCCTTGGCCCCATTCCATGTCGTTCAGGGCGTCGTGCAACGGCTTCTTGTCGGCACCCGGCAACAGATCCAAGCCTTTCAATTGCTCCGCCACGCTCCAGCATTCATCGCGGTTGAAGCAAAACACCAGGGCCGGCGTCTTGCGTATTGAGGTGTCGCCCTTGGCCATGTTCACGAGCAATTCGTTGAGCAACTCATCCGGCACCCAGTGGTAAACCAACGGCACCGTCCGGTCTTTGCCTTCGACCAACTCCACCTTGCGTTGATGACTATGGTCCAACCAACTCACGAACTCAGTGGCATTCCCGACGGTGGCCGACAGCAGCAGCAGGCGAATGTGCTTGGGCAGCATCGACAGCGATAGTTCCCACACGATGCCGCGCTCAGGATCGGCAAAGGAATGAAACTCATCCATGACCACCGACGAGACCTGATCAAAGTCAAAATGAGCATCGGCATGGCCATCGGTTGCGTCGGGAGAGCCTTTGTGCAGCAGGCGATTGAGGAGTATCTCCGCGACAACAACCAGAACTTTCGCACCAGGATTAACAGAACGGTTGCCGGTGACCAAACCCACATCGTCCGCGCGAAAGCCCCAGCGCACGGCCGCCGCCTGCATCTCGTGAAATTTCTGCTCCGTCAGCGCGATTAACGGTGTCGTGTAATAGGCCACCGTGCCGGTGTGCAACGCCTCAAACAGCGCGGCTTGAGCAATCAGCGTCTTGCCCGTGCCGGTCGGGGCACAAACCATGACGCCCTGTTCGGCCGTGAACCACGCAAGAAGTGCCTCTTCCTGCACCGGATACGGCGGATACGGCAACTGATCAAGATAACGGCCGGCCAGATCGGAACGATTTGGCGTAGTGGAAGACAATGTGATAGTCTCAATTGCAATTGTTCAACGCGAGAATGAATCGATCAGGACGGGACCGCGTTCGCCGGAGCCTCGATGATCTGGCTGACGCTTTCATGGTCAAACCAAACTGGCACTCCGCCGAGAGCGATGAAAATCGCCCGGCCGTCTCGCACCACTGTAGCTCGGGGATGATCGATTTCAAACCTCTTGCCGCCATTCAATTCAACCGTAAAGACCTCGAACGGTTGTCGTGAACATAATTTGTCGATCAGTTCATCAAAAGTCTCAGCCGTCACGTGCATTCCCTCGAATACAACAAATTGCTTCTCCCACTATTCTAAACGGCTGAAGATAGTGGAGCAACTGGAAATTTACTTCTTAATCGGCACCGGATCCAATAAATCGGCGGTGGGGCGGTTGAGGTCCACTGTCATGAGTTCCGGGTGCGTGGCGGACGCGACGTTGCCGGCTTTGTCCGCGGCGCGCACTTGAATGTAGAACTGGAACGGACCCTGATCCGAAATGCTCCAGACATAGCGGCCACGGGCATCAAGATCGCCAATGATTGGTTCCCAATCAGGACCGTCTTTTGACTTCGACCACAACAGGGATACCGGCCGTTCGAGCAGGTTCTTATCCTTCGCAGTCCATTCGATGGTGACGTTGCGAACGTCCTGGGCTGAGCCGCGGAAGACGTTGAGC
>JANLTA010000356.1:0-7388 GCA_031362705.1 Gemmataceae bacterium
GCCCGCCGCTCGGACGGCCCCGCCCTGATTGGCAAGAGCCGCCGCCGAAGCGTAATATGTTCCGTTATTCGGATGATTGTAATTGGCAACGGCCGCGCCGGCCGCCGCGCCTGCGGCAGCGGACGGTTTGTTATTGTTGGCAACTGCCGCGCCGGCCGCTGCGCCTGCGGCAGCAGACGGCTTATTATTGTTAGCCACTGCCGCGCCGGCCGCCGCGCCAGCGCCAGGACGGTAGCCACTGGCGGCGCCGCTTGCCGGACGAGTCGCGGCATTGCCAGACGCTGGAACGCCAGGGCGAGTCGAGCTTCCGGTTCCCGGTCGCGCGGTGCTTGTGCCTTCGCCTGGTCGGCGCTCACTGCCGGAAGCCGTGCCCGGCCGCCCTGCGCTTCCACTACTCGCACCACCCTGGCCATACGGTCCCATGCCTGAGTTGCCGCGCGAGCCTTCGCCGGGGCGCGACTCTCCGCCGCGTGAGCCTTCGCCGCCGCGTGATTCGCCACCGCGCCCTTCACCGCCGCGTGAGCCTTCGTGCGAAAGGCCGCCGCCGAATCCACCACCACCGCGCTGGCCACCGCCACCGCGTTGCATACCTTCACCGCCACGGCCACCACCGCCGCGGCCGCCACGCTGGGCCAGCGCTTGCGTCAGAGGGAGTGCAAGTGCGAGGCCAAGGACTGACAGTGCTAGTAATTTGCGTCGCATATGAGATAGCTCCGTGATTTGCGAGTTTTAGGTTGGGCGATTTCAGGTTTGTTCGGTGTTTACTTGTCCGCTTTGATGCGCGTGACTTTGACGGGCGGTAGGTCGTCGACCATCGCGCCGTCCAGAAATCGATTGACCGACTGCCAGGTGATTGTGTCATTGTTGACGCGTCGCAAAACGTTGGTTTCCGAGAGTTGTTTGCCGTTGGCGAGAGTACCGGTGAGTTCAAGCTCCCAGTGATCGCCATCGCGGGCCCAGTCGGCCACGCCCACGCCGCCATCGGCCTCGAAGGTCCAAGTGCGGAGGCCGCCCGTCGCCGGGTCCACACCGATGATTTGTGTGCCCGTGAACGATTTGGCTTTCTCGGTGTAAGCAAAGCGAACGTGGATGAACTTCTTGTTGGCATCCCACGAGTAGGTCGTACGGATTTCCGCGCCTTGCCCGCTGATCGACTTCCATTCGCCGATGATCCAGCCGAGGTCCGTGATGGCATCCGCGTCATCGGACGATTCTGAGAGTTGCGCGATCAGCCAACGCCCCTGCTCCCGCACGAACAAGACGCTATAGCTCGCGGTACTCGCCGGCTCGACCGGGCCGCGCCGAACGATGACGGTCCCTTCTTCGATGGCCGCGTCCTTCGACAGGAAGCGCAATGAATTAGTGCGCACCTCGGCTTTGACTTCAGGGGTCTTGGCAAAAAACTTTGCGAAGCCTTTTTCCAGGGCATCCCGCCCCCGCGCGGTCTTGCCGTTGTCGTTCTGATACTCGCCTTGAGTGGTCCAGTGTGCTGCCAGTGCTTTGGCATCTTTGAGGCCGAACGCCATGACGAACGACTGCATCGCCGCCCGCACACCAGCCTGATCCTCAGGTTGCGTCGGTGCATCGGGTTTGGGGCGTGCTTCGGTCTGGGCAACGGCCGAGCCGTTCGTAGGCCAAATTCCCACGCCCGATAAGGCTACTCCAACGATCAGCAGCAACAATGCGATCAATCCGGTGCGTCGTGACATGCTCGCCCTTTCGTATTCATGAAGTGCATGACACAAATTATTCAAAACGGGCAGCGGCGGTCACGCCATGCACAGGGCAACCGTCTTCCATCGAGTTCAGCTGAATTGCGGTTCGGCTGATCGTGAATGCGATACTCGACGGCTTCGATCCGCGCTGCGCTCAGGGATTGCCGATTAATGTAGTGGGCCAAGTTGCGATTTGACAGTCTCCTGCCGGCAAACCAAGCGATTTGGTTGCAAACGCCAATGAGTAACTCGTAGGACTCTCCACGAGTTTGAAAATAGAATACTGCGAACAGATGCGGCCGCTAGATTTGCAACGCCGCACTCCAATCACGATGGCGTCATTCATGCAATTCAATCCGATCAAATGGCTCGGTGTCCCATACACGCCCGATCTCCAGAATCGCGCCTTCCTCGATCGCGTCGTCATCCAACAAGACGAAGAATGCGAGGTCCAGGCAGCAGTGCTGGACGACCGTGAGAGCGATCGATTTTTCGGAGTGGCACTCGCGCACAAAGGTATTCAGCCGGTGTGGCTGCGAATTACCAACCGTGGTGCCAACTCATACCGGCTGCGACTGGCCAGCATCGATCCGAATTATTACCCGCCGCTCGAAGCCGCCTATGTCAATCATTTCCGCATCGGCCGCCGGCTCTTGCAATACGGGCTGATTGCGTTGTTCTTCATCCATCTGTTGCTTCTATTGCCCTTCAAGCTCTTCAGCGCGCACCGTGCCAATCGCCGGATGGATGCCTTCTTTCAGGAACATGGCATTGGCTGGGGCCTGATTCGCCCCGGCAACACGCTGGAAGGATTCGTCTTCACCAGACTCGACGAAGGCACCAAACAGTTCACGGTCAAGTTGATCGGCACCGCCGGCACAAAAGAGTATACATTTTCAATTGCGGTCCCCGGCCTGCACATCGATCATCACAGTAAACAACTGGATGCGAATAGTGGACCAGAGACAATTGATTGCGATGAAGCCGAACTGCGGAAGCGATTGACGGCCGCACCACGCAGCACAACAAACGCACTGGGCACGCGCGAGGGAGACCCGCTCAATCTGGTGGTGATCGGCACCTTCGACACCATCCTCAACGCCTTCGGCGGACGTTGGGATCAAACGGAGGCGATCAGCCTCCGTTCCTGTTGGCGCACGTTGATGGCGTTTTCGTTCGGCCGCCCGTACCGTTATTCCCCGGTGAGTTCGCTGTATGCCTTTGGCCGAAGCCAGGACTTCGCGCTGCAAAAGGCGCGACAAACCATCAATGAGCGACTCCACCTGCGCCTCTGGCTGACGCCGATGCGATTCAACGGCGCACCCGTCTGGGTCGGACAGATCAGCCGCGACATCGGCGTGCGCTTCACCTGGCGAACCTGGAACCTGACCACGCACAAGATCGACCCCGATGTCGATGACGCGCGGGACTATGTACTCGATTATCTCATGGAAAGCGCGCGAGTATCGCACGTCGGTTACGTCTCAGGCGTTGAACCGGCCGAGCGCACCACTCCACGACACAACCTCACGGGCGACACGTATTTCACAGACGGCCAGCGAGCCGTCGCCATTTTTTCGGATACCCCCACGACGCCGACATTTCTGAAGTGGGTGTAGATTCGACGAGCGGGACACTTGGATGAGTTGTAATCGACTTCAAATGAAGATTGCCTATTCTGGACCTCAGCGAGCTGCGGCGAATTCCGCACCGGTTGAATAGCTTTTCTGCAGCGTTGCAATATGACCGACACCCTCCAATCGCTCACTGAACTGCACGAAAAGCTGGATCGACTCAATACCACGGTCGAACGCTCGCGGCGGCGACCCTGGGCTGATTACTATTGCGCGGTGGTGCTGTCGCTTGCCACCGTCGGTTCGGCATGGTGTGCATATCAATCAGCGCGTTGGAGCGGCGTACAGACTTTTCGATTGGCGAAAGCGAACAGTGCGGGCCGTGACGCGGCGGCTCATCATGCCGACGTAACCATGTGGGTCACGTTTGATGCCCAGATGTTTCTCAATTACGTCGAGGCCAAGGAGCGTGGCGACGCGAAATTTGCCGAGTTCCTGCACGAACGCTTCCGGCCCGAGGCGCGGGTCGCCGTCGATGCCTGGTTGAAGTTGAATCCGCTGAACGACCCTACCGCTCCGAAGCACCCGTTTCAGTTGCAGGAATACGATCCGCGCGACCGGAAGGCGGCTGCAAAGGCCACGGAAGAGTCGGCGCATTATTTTCAACTGGCCTCCGACGCCAACGACAGTTCGGATCGCTATACGCTGCTGACAGTCCTCTTCGCTTCAGTCCTATTCTTCGCCGGCATCAGCGGCACGCTGCAATCGCGGATGCTGCGCATAGCTTTCATATTGATGGCATCGGTCCTTTTTGTCGGCACCATGATTGTTCTCGCCGGCCTGCCGTTTTGCCGCGAGTGAATACCTCTGAGACCGAAGGTCAAAGCTCTATTTTGTTGCCGCACCTGGCTAAAAGTTTTGGTACACAATGAACCATTGTTTCGGAGCAGATTGCTTATGGTCGTGCAGCGCACTAACGGCGACGTAGCCTCACAGTGGTATCGTCCAAGTCATTAGCCTACCCGTTTCCTGCTCGAACTCGAACTCCATGTGGAACCGACCGTGGAGGTAGACAAGCGTCAGGGTATTATCCTGAGGAGAAAGATGCTCGGACTTGGGCGGCCCGAAAAGCTCGCGGACTTTGGTGATACTCGTTTCCGTTGTAAGCTCGATACCGCCGGAGAGTCGCGGACGGCAAAACCCCTGGCCATGATCGGGCGGCACATCCGTCGGCGGTGCAATGTGGCAAACAAGCTCGGCAAATTCGGGCATGAAGCTGACTTCGAAGCCGCGCTCGAGATAGTACAGTGTCATTTCACCGAGATCATCAAAATGTTCGACGCGGTCGGGCCGGCCAAGGAACTCGGCCTTCTCCAAACAGTCGTGGTCCCAGGTTAGCGTACCGAGCGCCCCCGTCTCCAGGTCGAATGGGGGCATCGGCTCATGTTTCTTAGCCCAGTGCCGAGTCGGGTCGGCGCGGTCACCAATCGGTGAGTTGGAGTCTTGGCTGCTATCGTTATCGGCCTTTTCGGCTTTCCGAGTCCACGTCAGCAGCGGCACACTCAAAAAGTCAGCCACCAGCTTTGCCTTCTTCGCCATGTCGGCCAAGTCCGTATTGAACACCACAAAAAGGCGCGGCTCATTCGCGTCGTCGAGAACCAGGTTGAGTTGATAACTGACAAACTTCTCGTCGTCGGCTCCGAATTTGCCCGCGTTGATCACCTGCACGGCCAACACATCCGCGAGCGGCCGGCGTCGTGTCCGCCAAAGAAATCGAGTGGCTACTTCGCCGGCATTGGTGTCGAACCGAGTGCGCTGTCCTAACAGTTTCACTCCGAAGATGGTAAACGGGCAGCCCCAAACGAGGAGAAACGCAACGGCCAGGAGATTGCCTCCTGTCGGCTCCTTCATCAGCCCGAAGATCGAGATCAACCCAAGGATCAGGACCGGCACACCCAAGACGCAAAAAATCCACCCCAGCACGCGGACACCTCGGCTCGGCATCAGCTTGAGTTGGCCATCTGCCGGTTGGCTCAAGACAAACTTGTCATGGGCACCCGCCGCAAGATAACCGACGTGCAACGGCGACTGCTCGACTGCAACATCCCGCGACCCGATGCGAACAGTATTGGTCGCCATCAACGCACCCTCCGCTGGCTGAAATATTCGCCATCATTTAGGTCAGGTTTCCAACCCGACTGATTCAAGCCGAATCGTGACAAGTCGTCACGTTAGAAACCTGACCTACGAAATACTTCAACGTACTGCTCTCCGTACTTCACAACGCGGCGAGGGAGACATTCGCCACGCCAGCGCGACACGGTTTCTAGTGGACATATTGATGCATAGCAAGCAGGGACGTGACGCAATTCGCATGACCCTGTACCAGGATATACCACGTGCCGCCGGTTGGTTCTTCCACATCCACTTCTGCCCCGTAGTAATTGGGCGACCCTTTGAGGTCCCAGCTGTCCAGCGTCGGCGGGATTCCGAGTTTCAAGAAAATGTCGACTTTGCCTTCCAACGCCGGGCCGCAAGTAAAAACCTCCAGCCAATCAGAAGAGTTCGAGCCTGGCCAATGCACTTTGAACATTTGCTGACTATCCACCGCAAGTGAAATTGGCCGTTGAACATTGAGTACCAATGGAATGGGAATGTGACTTATCGGTGCCGTCCCAACGGTGCGACTCGTGGGCGCTCCCGAAAACCGCTGCGCGTGAAGCGGTGGCTCGACTTGTTTAGTCAAATTCCCCGTGTTCGTGTTTTTCATCGGTGATGGCCTCGTTCCACTTCCGGGGAAAACTTGATCGGTCGCATCGCGATTCCCCGCCGCGAACGTACCGTTTGGGCTTATGAAATCACGAATTGAGGCAGAACTTCTGCGCCGCCGATCAATGCAGCTCAGCGTACGCGACTTAAACGATTGTGGCCATATACCGGTTCGGCGATGGCTCCCTTCGAATCGATTCACGATCCCTACTTTCTTCCGGAGTGAATCCGAGGGTGTTAGTAGCTCACGACTTCACCCTGCGTAACACCATCAACACGCCGCGGTCTTTGCTGTTGAATTCGGTGGGCCGCGTTGCGCCATTATCTGCGCTGACTTGACAGACCTTAAGTTCATCGCCGTTGAGTTCGTAGATGCCGACTTTGTTGTTGTCGTGCGGGCCAAATAGATCGATTTGTTTCGGTGACGCCTTGGTGTTCAAAGTGAAAGTGCTTTGATTGTCACCAAATCCCGAGATGATGTTCACCTTATCGTCAGCAAAAACCCAGCGCGGCTTGTCCTTGGCGTCAGCGAGGTTGAAGGCGAGTTGGCCCTTGGCTTCAACCGTGAACATTTCCCAAGTGCCTTGGATCAGGTCTTGGTCAGCCTTTGCGCTTTTGCCTTTGCACCCGATCCACAACAGGCAGTTCATGCACAATGCCACGATCAGCCAACGCGACATGGGACGATTCCTCATAGAGAATTGGGACGTACTTGCTTTGTTTGCAGTTATACGTGTTTGCGAGCAGCCACCCTTTTTTGCCAGCCCGGGCTCCCGGAGCGGGTGCGACTCCGCCGAGCGACCACGCTCACCTGCCGGGCCAATCGTCCGGCTGACTTCAAACTACACGACGCGCCCGCCGCGGTCAGGTGGGGCGGATGGCTAGGCAACTCCGTGGCCGGCCTGTTCACTGCTCGCGAAGCCCCGGCCTTGGAATCTGGATTGGATGCAATTGAACTTGCTGGCTCTCTGGTTGCCAACTCGTGCCGACTGTCTGGCCCAGTTCGACTGCGCGTTGGCTCAGCTTCTCGACATCCAGCCGTTCGCTGCCGTCAGGCTGACGCGCAACCAAGTCGGTCGTGAGTGGGACGCTCACGAAGGCGACCTCGGTCGTCGTTCGCTGCAATCGGAAGGACACCGAGTAAACCGCCTCGGGCGCGCCTGCCGCCATCAAAGCACCCTCCTACCGCCTAGAGCATTTTGATTTTCTTTCTGGCGCTTTTGGGGCCAATCGGTTATGACAGAGCCTTCCGAACCAGGGAGGCTGGCGATGAAGACGTATCCGGTGGAGTTGCGGGAGCGTGCGGTGGCGATGCGGGAGTCGGGTCTGA
>JANLTA010000153.1:0-8344 GCA_031362705.1 Gemmataceae bacterium
ACTCGCGCCGATGTTGAGTAACGGCTTGCGGATGGACGAAAGGTGATGCGGCGGGGCGGTAATGACCAGGCTCTGAGTCGCTTAATCCTCCACTCCTACCACTCCCTCGCCAACAGCGACACCGGTCGGGGGCATCAATCCTCGGCGCGGACCCCTCGCCCACGCCTTACGGCGTTGTGGCACCAAGATCGGTCTTCCGTTCCTAACGGAAGGCGCGACACAATATTCGGTCCCGAACTCTCGGGGTGCGAACAAAAGTGCTTCGCACACGAAGCGCCCGCCGCATCACCTTTCGTGCGCGTGGAACTCCGCGCGCATTGACATCGCCAGCAATGGACCGACGCGAGGGCGCATGTCGGCTGGAAGATGTGTTACGGTGATTGGCGCGGCTATCAAACGGCCACGTGGATCGCCATTCAAGAAATGAAGTAGCGGCGGTTTGCGGCCGCCGCAACGGAGCAGTGAAACCAAACAGGCAAAAGGCGGAGCGAACGATGAATGCCCATTTACCACTAACAACAATCCACAGTTTAGATCGACCCGCCGAACCGCAGCCGGAACTGGATGAAATCGCTGGCGGCAACCGCGCCATCGCCATCGTAGTCGAAGGCAAAGGTGCTGCCACCCAGGGCCAGGCGGAATTGGATGAAGTCGTTGGTCGCGACAGTTCGATCGCCGTTGAAGTCGCCGAAAAGGCGGTGGAATGGCGACAACACATCGCCGGTGGCCAAGCCACCCGTGATTTGATTCGACGCCACGGTCAGGTTGTACAAGCCATCGGGCAAAGAACCGCCGATGGCCGCCGCACCGGCAAACGTAAGCGTAGCCACCGATTGCCCGGCAACGACATTCATGGCCACGTTCGTTGTCACACCGGCGGGTGTGTTGATCGAGAACGCCGCTGCCGGCGTTCCAATAAACGTCACGATGGTGCTAAACGTGACATCAATCTGTGTCACCCGCGACCGTTGCACGTTGCCGGCATTGACCACAACACCCTGGACCGTGATGCTCGGCGCGGTCACGGTGATCAGCCGCGTGTAGTCGCTAAAACCGCCGTCCTTGTCGATCACTCGCCCGCGAACTGTGTACGTGCCCTCGGCGACAAAAGCATGGTTTTGCGAAGCCTGCGTCGCGGAACCGGCATAGGTGCCGTCGCCGGTGTCAAAGGTGCCGTCGTTATCCCAATCGAAGGCGAAATGCAGGCCGGCAGCCAGGTCGGCTGTCGCGGGATCGCTCGGATTATTCAAGGCGAATGTCACCATTGCGTTGGGTGTCGCCGTGGCAGGACCAGTGATCGACGAAGCGGTCGGCACAACGTTGGTGACCGTCACGGTTGTCGCAGCACTCGTCGAAAGGCCAGTGTTCGTGTTTGTGACTGTGAACGTTGCCGTGTATACGCCATTATCCGCGGGAACGTACAGGAATGTTGCCTCCGTGGAAGTGGCGACCACCTCGCCTTGAGCATTGGTGACGACCCAAGTAGGTGCGAACGTTTCACCAGCGACAACCGGATCGCGGTAAGTCCCGGTCAACGTGATGCCACTACCTTCCGGCCCACTGCCCGCCGGCCCGGCCGACACTTGTCGTGGCCGCAAGTTGTGGACAGTGACCGCCGATGGCGCGCTGACGGTGACACCGTTATCGTCATCGGTCACGGTTGCCGTCACGATGTAGTAGTCGCTGAAGTTGGGCGTCCAATTGAAGTTTGGACCAGTACCCGTGGCCACCACGGCATTGAACAGATCGCGAACTTCCCAGGCGATTGTCTGCGTATCCGCTGTACTCGGATCCGTAAACGTCACGGCAAATGCCGCGACCTGCTCTTCATCAACTTCCGACGGTCCGGTTACCACAACATTTTGTGGTGCAACGTTGGCCACAATGAAGTTCGCCGACTTGGTGCCGATGCCGCCGTCGTTGTCAATGACAGTGAACATGGCCGAGTAGGTGCCGTTGTCTGTCGGCGTGAATGCAATGGTTGCACTCGTTCCGCTGGCGACCACAACGTTGCCGGGATCGGTGATGGTCCACGCAAGTGTTTGCGTATCCAACGCGCCAGGATCGGTGAATGTACCGATGAACGTGATCGGCGTGCCTTCCAGCGCACCGGTCGGCGCGGTGAACTCCACGTCTTGCGGCCCAATGTTGTCAACGCGGACACTGGCGGTGCTTTCAATCCAAGTCGGATCGTCATCGTCGTGAGCGCGGACCTTGACGACATGCAAGCCATTGTCCGGCCAGGTGATCGTGAACATCGGCCCGTTGGCACCGACAACAAGATTGCCGTCCACGTACCATTCGATGGTCTGCACGTCAGCCAGTACGTCGTTCAACCCACTGTTGAGAGTGATCGGAGACCCTTCGTCAACGTTTGTCAACACCGGCAAACTCAGTTGCGGCGGCAGATTCAGCGTGAAAACCCGCGCGGAATCCGTGTAAGCGGTTACGCCATCGGTGACGGTAACGGCAACCGTGTACATCCCGTTGTCCGGCGGCGTGAAGTTGTAAATCGGATCGGTCGCACCAATCACGTCGATCCCATCAACGGACCATTGATACGTCCACGAACCCGTCGGTGTGAATGCCGCAGTGAAGACAAGCGTTTGTCCTTCATACGCACCGCGATCCGGGCCGACCGTCAGCACGCGGTCGTTGTAGAACGTGAAGCCGGGAAGATACTCGCCATCGAGCGAGAAGTAGTAACTGCTAGTCGGGTAAATCGGCGAATAGCCGCCGGGCACTTCTTCGATGATGTAGCGGTACCCGCCGGAGATGTTCCTCAGGGCGTAGTTTCCGTTGACATCAGTCACCGTATAAGGCTCGAACGGCCCACGCAGCCCGTCGGCGTTAGTGTCTTGGAACACGATCAAACCTTCGATGGGCATTCCCAACCCGTCGAGTTTCGTACCCATGACTACGTCAGAATTATTGAAACGACGAGAGAAGATTCCGTAGCCGGAGCCGTCTTGCAGATTGCTTTGCCAGGCCATAACAAACGTGCCGTCGGCAGCCGGTGCAATCGACGTGGCGATTTGATCGCCGGTTGTGTAGTTGGTGACCGCGAACTCCTGACCCAGTGGCACACCGGTCGCCGAGTAGCGCCGAGCGACGACAGCAAAACCACTACCGTCTTCAATGGAGCTTTCCCAAGCAATCGTGAAATCGCCGCGTACATCCACGGCGATGACCGGGTAACTTTGAAAGTCGGTGGTGTATACGTTGACCGGAATCTCCGAACCGACGGCGGCACCTGCAGCGCTGTAACGCTGGGCGTAAATGCCTGTATCGTCGCCATCCTGAATCGACATCCAAGTGATGACGAAGCTCCCATCGGCGGCGACACCCACTCGCGACAGCGACTGCTTACTCACCGTGAAGGTGTTGACGCGGAACTCATTGGCAACCGGATTGCCGTTAGTATCGAACTGGCGGGCGTAAACCCCATGGAAATTGCCGTCCTGGTTGAGGCTCGTCCATGTAACGATGAACGAGAAGTTGGGCGCTACCGCAACCGAGGGGTATTGCTGATGATTGGTTTGGGTCTGGTTCACGAGAAATCGCGGCCCCAACGCCGTCGTCCCTGTCGCTGGGTAGCGGCGGGCATAGACGCCATCGAGATCAGAGTCGGGCGCATGCCAACTCACGACAAATCGACCATCAGATGCAGAGGACACCGATACCTCGTTGCGAGTGAGAAGATTCGATGCCCCGGAATCAACAAGGAAATCGCCAGATTGCGGCGAGCCATCGGCGGCAAAGCGACGCGCGTAGACGCTGTACGTTCCGGATTGGTTGCTCAGCCATGCAATTACGAAGCTGCCGTCGCCGGCGGTGGCGATGGATGGAAAACGCTGATCATTAGTCGTAATCAGATTGACGTGGATGTCGCTGGCACCGATTGGCGTGCCATCAGCGGCGTGACGCCGGGCAAAGATGCCATAGCCGGTTTCGCCGGGTCCGCCGTTGCTTTCCCAGGTGACGATGTAACTGCCGTCAGCGGCCGACGCCACGGCTGGAAGGGCCTGATCGCCGGTTGTGTAGAAATTGGCTCGTTGCTCAATACTAGACGGCCGCGGTGCGCCGGCCGCATAGTACTGCCGGCCATAGATGCCCCAATACGAACCGTCCTGAAAATAGCTGTCCCACGCGACAGTGAGATCGCCGCGATCGTCCATTGCGATGTCAGCGTCTCGCTGTTCACTTGCCGTGTAGGTATTAACCTGGAATTCCGGGCCGATGGCTCCCGTGCTGTGGTTGTACCGGCGGGCGAACACTCCGTTGGCACTGCCGTCTTGCAACACGCTTTGCCACGCAATAGCGAAGTCACCGTCGCGGTCGATAGCGACGCGCGAAAGTGCCTGGTAGTTGGCCGTCACCGTATTGACGCGAAACTCGCCGCCGAACTTCGATTGATTGGCGTTGTACTGCTGGGCGTACACGCCGAAGTCGCTGCCGTCTTGATTGAGACTCGACCAGGTGATGACGAATTGGCCCGCCGAATTCATGGCCACGTCCGGGGCCGATTGGTTGTCGGTCGTCCAGGTGTTGACGTTGAACGCCGCGCCGTACTTGCCGGTACTGGTGTTGAAATACCGGGCAGAAACCGCGTAGCTCGAACCGTCGTTGTTCAAGGAGTTGTAGGCAACGACGTAGTTGCCCACGGAGTCCATTGCCGGCACCGGCCGCGACTGTTCGACGGGTGAAATCGAGACAGCATCCTCGCCAAGGACGGCCGTCCCTGTGTTGCTGTACCGTTGGGAGTGGACGCTGTACGTGTTGGAGAACACCTGATTGAAGCTCTGCCAGACGATGACGAAATCGCCATCGTAATCCACCGCGATCCGCGGGAACGATTGGGTGTTGGTCGTGTGCGTGTTGACGCGGAATGGGTTGGCCAGCGCTGTGCCGGCCGCGTTGTAGCGGCGGGCATAGATGTCGTAATTGTTGGCCGCCACCTCGTTGCTGTGCCACGTCACGACGAAGTTGCCAAAGGCATCCGTTGCCACGTCCGGCGCGGTCTGCTGGTTGGTGATCGTGGTGTTCACACGGAACTCGGCACCCTTCGGCGAGCCGTCGCGATTGTAGCGCCGACCATAGATGTCCCAACTCACGGGCACATTCTGGCCGTATGACTGCCAAACCATCACATAATCGCCGCTGGGGTCCATGGCGACCGCCGGGACGAATTGATGCGAAGTGGTGTACTGATTCACCCGGAACTCGCCGACGATGCTCTTGCCGCCGACTTGCACGTCGAAGGTCTTTTCCGTCGTGCGACCGCCATCACTGACCCGCACCGTCACCGGAACGATTCCCGTGAAGCCGACAACTGGCGTGATCGTGACATTTTTACCGCTGACGTTCACAGCGACTTGTGGCTCGCTGCTGAATGCAGAATAGCTCAGCGTTTGGCCGGGTGAATCGCTGCCTGTCAGCGTTAATACACTCGACAGTCCATTGTCAACAAACTGAACCTCGGGGCTAAGTAATGTGGGAGCGGCATTGTCCGTAAATAACAATCCTGTTCCGATTTTGGTTTGCAGTGCGTCCCGCGTGTAATCAAAGAATGTGTTGTTCAAACTTGGATTCGTGCGAACGTCCAGCAGTTGCAGGTTGGGCAACACATTGCGACTGAGCCGCACCGCGTCGGCGATGAGATGGCCAGTACCCGCATTGGTGAGATCGACGCGAAGACTCGTGGCACCGGCCGGTACCGTGACACTGATCAGCCGCTGCCACGGAACGCCGCCGAAGGTCGTGCCAACCGGGACCAAGCTCTGAATCGCATCGGCTGATTGGAGCAGAGTCGTGCCATTGAAGATTTGGTAGCGAGCGCGATTGGTATGCGTTTCATCGGTCGCCCAAGTCGCCCACAGATCGTACGATTGGCCTGGAATCAAGCCGGTGAGCGTATACGAAGCCGTGCCGCTGGCTACACCTGGCAGGATCCGATAGTCACCTTGGAACGCGCTGGCATTCGTGCCGCCGGCCCACGGGCCGGCCTCCGAATAACCGCTCGCGCCGGCGTAGGTGATTTGGTTGTCCGCGACCGCATGCCCAGCGAGCGCGTCGATATTCGTCAGCCCCATCAGGGGTAGCTCGAGTTCCTTCAGACTGCTGAATGTTGTGAATCCGCTCAAATCGGCCGAGGTGAAACCGGTGACGCCATTGTACTCCTGCTTAAGCGATAAATATTCCAACTTGCCCAAGTCGCCGTAAGGCAACTTCCATGTCGTAGCGTTATTGAAGAATGTTAGATTCTCCATGCTGAGCCAACGCAGTTCGGACATCTTTGCCGTGATTTCCCACGGGTCGGCCGGAGTCGTCAACTCCACAGCGCCGAAGACCTGCGCTTCATCAAGATTCAAGTAACGAAGGCTGGTAAGCCCCTTGAGGTAGTATTCGGGGTCGTGGTTGACTTTGTTCTGCGTCTGGCTTGCGCTGAGTTCGAAGAAATCGTTCTTGAGGTCAAGGAAGCGCAGATTGTGTAGGCCGAGTTCACCATGCGACTCGCGGCCGTAGCGGATGCCCGGCTCGAAGGCGTCCAGGTAAATGGCATCAATGCTGAGGTATTCGAGATTGGTGGCGTATTCCAGTCCGGTCGTGTCGTATTGGAACGCGCGCTGGAAGGTCTCCACGAGTTGAGTCATGTCGGTGGCATAGATTGGCCGCAACAGCTCGGTGCTGCCGCCCGCGGGTGTGCCCACGAGGCCAAGTTGGCGGCCCAGGTCAAGCGCCAGGTTCATGGTCGAAGTGGCGGGGTACACGATCACATCTTCGCTCGTCACCCCATTGTCAAACGACTGGTTTTCACTCGTTGTCGGCGCGGCCAGTTGGTCGGAGCCATCAGAGTAAATGTCCTGGGCTTCGAAGATTGACGCGGTGATAAACGTGTCGTTGCCCGGTCCGCCGAACATTGAATCGACCGCATTTCCGCCGGTGAATACATCATTGCCGTCGCCGCCGCGCAATTCATCGCGGTCGGTCGGCGGATTGGTGTCGCCGAGCTTCGGCGCTTCTATCTCCAGACGGAACGGCACCGAGCCGATTCGGGTGTAATCGCTGAGGTTGTCGTCCATGAATGGGTCGTAAACACGGACATAGTAATCGCCGCTCGGCAGATCACGCAAGTCCACGATGCCTTGCCTGGATGCGAACTTGCGGCCTTCCGCATCGTACAGATCGGTGACTGCCCCTGGCCGCTGATCGGCCAGCACCTGCAGGCGGCTATGATTGTTGGAATTGCCGTCGTAGCCGACCAAGTCGGGCGTTTTGCCAAAGGTCATCCGCAACGCCGTAGTTGAGTTGTTGCTGGTGACCTTCAGGCCGATGAACAGTCTGCCGCGTGCCAGTGCCGACCGAACCACCGCCGTCAAGTCGATGTTGCTGAACAGGGTCAGTGGACTGGTCACCGCGCCAGTGAAGCTGAAGGCACCCGTTGCTTCGTTTCCTAGAGGGGTCCAGACGTCGCCTTTCGGCTCGGCGTCCAGCGTTTGTAGCGTTACGTTGCCAACGAAGCTGGGCGTCGTGTATTTCACTCCTAGGTAGAAGCTGGCCGCCTCAAGTCCGGCCGGATCGTTGACATAACTCATTAGCGGGCTTAGGTCGAGTCTGATGAGGGTAAACCGGCTCGAAGGCCCACCAATGTCAAAGTGCCCGGCAGGAAGGCCGGCGACAGTCGTAAATCCACCCGCTCCATTGGGTTGAAACGTCAGGGCCTCGGTCCAAGTCCCGTTTTGACGCAACGCGTCGGAACTTCCTGGCGTCGGTGCCCCGTAAGGCAAGTCCAGCGCTGTGGAAGTGCTGTATACAGTACGCAGCTTCGGACGAGAGGCAGTTGCGTCTTCGCCCACACCAATTTTTACGCGCAATTGATCGCCCACCCGGCCATCGCCGAGCGTGCCAAAGCGGTACCAGCGCTCGTGTTCGGACAGTGCGATTTCATCGAATCGGCCTGTGGCGTTGACGTCAAGGGTCATCACACCCGCGCGGGTCGGCTGGGCGTTCGTCCCTGCACCGCTGAGGTGCAGCAATTCGTCGGGCGCGAACGTGTAACTGACCGAGGGTGTTGCCGAGAAGCCGAACGATGCGGTGTTGCCGCGCACCTCAAGTCGCGGAGTCACGACCGGCCAGTTGAAGCTCAACACCTGTTGCGACGCGTGGATCACCGTTGTGGTCGCCGTCTGTGTGCCGATCTCAACCACTCCCTCGTATGCGCCACTAACAGTCGTGCCGAGTAGACGCAGACCAGCAAACTTGTAATCCGTCGCGCTGACGTAATCGAAAACGAAGTAAGCGTTGAACGGGTTCGTGTTCACGGCCGACGGGTTGACCACCCGGG
>JANLTA010000386.1:0-4580 GCA_031362705.1 Gemmataceae bacterium
CGCCGACTCGCAGGCCGTGCCGACTCGCCGACTCGCTCAGACCGAGTTGGCCGACATGGTGCGCAAAGCACTGGATGAACTTAACGAACGCCAACGGCTCGCGGTGGTGTTGAATAAGTTTGAGGAGATGAATTACGCCGATATCGCTGATGTGATGGGGCTATCAACCAAAGCCGTCAAGTCGCTGCTGTCGCGGGCGCGGAGTCGGCTTCGCGAAGTGTTGCAGGATTACATTTTCATGCAGTCCGGACCGGTGCCGGTCGCCAAGGTCGGAGGGGATGAGTGATGTCACGCCCGATGACGGACGACGAGCGCGAGGAACTCACGGCCTTTCTCGACGGTGAGGGCGACTCGGCTGCGCGGGCGCGCGTGGAAGCCCGACTCAACAGCGAGCCGGCCGTCCGCGCTGAGGCCGATGCGCTCAAGAAAGTGTGGGAACTGCTCGACACATTGCCGCTGCCCGAACCATCACCGACGTTCACGAGTCGTACGCTCGATCGTTTGAGCGCGATTCGCCCCGTGACCTCCGGGTCGCGGACGATCCCATATTTGCCAACCCAGTTGGCAACGAGCCACTTCACGTGGCCGTGGCTGGCCATCAGCCTCGGTGGCCTGGTAATCGGGTGGTTGGCCGCTGGATTGATCGGCCCGAAGAGTCCCAGCGTGGTGAAAATCGACGACCCGTTGCTGGTCCAAGAACTTCGGGTGATTGACAGCTTACCGCTCTATAAGACCGTGGAATCGATCGAGTACCTTCAGGCACTCGATAAAACGAATCGATTTGATGCGGACTCGGTGGGGCCATGATGTCGTGAGTGTGCGTGTGCTATCTTCGGGCTTGTTGTTGACTGCGTTCGCGGTTTGCACGTTAGCCGTGGACATACCTGGCGATGAGACAACAAATAAGAAACTGCTGGCACGCTGGCAATCCGACCCGGAACGGATGGAACGGCTGCGCCACAATCTGGCAGAGTTTCGCGAACTACCCAAAGAAGCTCAGGACCGCGTTCGTCGCCTCGACAAGGAACTGCACGATAAAGAACTGTCGGAAGCCAATCGGCTGCGTGGCATTATGGAGCGTTACGCTGGCTGGGTCGCGCGACTTAAGGACTCGGATCGCGCCAAGCTCATGGAGGCCAAGCCGGGCCCGGAACGCGTTCGAGTTGTGCAGGAATTGCTTGAACGGCAGTGGTACGACTCGCTGCCCAAACCGGATCGTGACAAACTGGAAAAGGCGTCACCAGAAGAAAAAGTTGCGATGCTCGTCGAACTTCGCAAAGAGGATGAAGATCGTCGCCGGCATCGCGAACGGGACCGGCGTGCCGTGGAAGAGGCGGCCGCGCTGGGGCCGATGACCGGTGGCGAACGCATCTCGTCGTACGTCGAAGATTCTCTCAAGCCATTGTTGTCGGACGCTGATGCCAGGCGTCTCGTTCAGCCAACCAATCGTCAGGGTTGGATCAAGTATTTTGAGATGATCGGTGAGTTTTCCGCGCCGATTGGTCCATTGCCTTTCCCAGGGCCTGCACCGCCCGGCAAAGCGAAGGCCGTGCGTTCGTGGGCCGATTTGCCCATCGATCTTGAACAGAAGTTCCCGAAGCCATTGCCTGGCGAAATCACTGCTGCCGTTGGCAAGTGGCCCGACTTCGCGCAGGCGGTGGCGAAGGTCGCGAAGGAGAACAACATCGAATTGCCGGGACGCCTACTTGGGCCAACGAAGCGCGATGAACTACCGCCATCGGTACGCCGCATCATGAACGACCTGACTGGCAGACTGACGGACGACGACGAGAAGCAACTGCGTGCCGCGGAAGGTCATTGGCCGGATTATCCCAAAAAGATCAAGGAACTCGCGGACAAGTACAAACTAACGGTTCCGGGCCTGGCACGGCCTACTCCTCGCGAAACGCCGGGCGGCAAGAACAAGGCAACCAAAGGTCCACCGGCCTAATTGGGTGTTGTCATTCCCTCGCCGAAAGATTTAGGACTTATAAGACTGACTTGGACCGGCGCGACCCGATGGGCGGCGAGCGCCGGCAATCATCCCTGTGGGAGATCACCATGAGAACATTTGGCCGCGCTGTTGCGCTATTGCTCATCCTGTCGCCATTCGTGGCCTTTGCCGCGGATGACAAGGAACATCCCGAACTCGATGCCAAGACCTATGAGGTCATGAAGAAACTCGGCGCACTGCACAAGGACGCCAAGTCGCTTCGCACCGAAGCCGTCATTGAGCTGACAATCATGCCGGAAGAAGGCGAGAAAAAGGAAATCAAACTCAAATCCACCATTGATATGCAACGGCCCGACAAGTTCTCGCTGCGCACCAAAGGGGCCAAAGATGACAAGGCCGGCTTCGAGTACATCACGGATGGCAAGAATCTCGTCACCTATCGCAACAAAGACAAGAACTACATTGAAGCAAAAGCACCGAAGAATCTGGAACGGGTGGGCCAAAGTTTGCTGCCACTTGGTCCGCAAGGCAGCGGCATGTTGTTTCAGAATGTCCTGGCAAAGGATCCACTCGAAGCATTGCTCGATGGTGTCACCAAGGGTGAACACGCTGGCATGGAGAAGGTCAACGGCAAGGAGTGTCACCACCTGAAGTTCGTCCAGGAAAACCTGGATTGGGAATTGTGGGTGGCGGCCGAGGGTCAACCGTGGGTTCTCAAAGCGACCAGCGCTCAATCGTTTAATGGCACGAAAATGACCACGGTCGAGACTTACAGCAACTGGAAGCTCGATGCCGAGCCAGCCAAAGATGCCTTCACTTTCACGCCGCCGGAAGGCTCGAAAAAAGTGAAGTCGTTGGGCCGCGGCGAAGATGATGAATGAACATTGGCGTGTTGCCAGCCCGCCGTGTGTTGGGCTGGCAACATGCGGGTATCGGGGACGGAAGCCACGATCACATGCGGATTTTTGAAGGCCACGAGAGCATTGTTACTTCGATCGCGTTTTCGCCGGACAGTTTGATGCTGGTCAGTGCAGCGATGCGGGGGCCAGCCTTGTTTTGGGACTTGGGTGGTTCCGCCAAACCCCGGCCGTATCCCGATGGCGGTTCATCAGTCGTCATTGATGGCCTGACCCGTGTGGCCTGGAGTCAACAGGCCGACACGTTGGCATTTGGTCATGCCAATGGTTCGGTAGATGTCGTTTCCGCGGCCGGTGTCCTCCGTATCCACATCGCCAACAACATTATCGCGCCGGTGACCGGGTTGGCGTTTTTCGGCAATGGCCGCTACCTCATCACCTGTTGCGGCGGTGCCGATGAGGACTCGGGTGCGATTTTCATCGCCGACCGCGACAAGAAGTTTGGCCGCATTGCCGGCACACCGTCGGGCACATCGTTTGGTGCCGCCGCTGCCACGCCCCGGAGTAAAGTGTGTTACTACGTCGATAGCCGTCGCCGTGTGTTTCGTTGGGACCTCACTGCCACCGACCGACGGAAAACCAACAACTTCACTAAACCAATTCGAGCATTGGCACTGAGTCCGGATGGCCACTTATTCGCCGCCACGGATGACTATGTGATTCACATTTATGACGCCGACACGATGCAGCGGCAGCGGACGCTGACCGGGCATCAGGGCGTCGTCGATGCGTTGACGTTCACACCGGATGGACGACACATCGTCTCGGGAGCCTGGGACAAGACCGTGCGCTTTTGGGACGCCGAGACCGGCCACGAAAACGCCGTCCACGACTGGGATATCGGCCAGGTCCGCACATTGGCAATTTCGCCCGACGGTCTCATCGGCGCTGCCGCCGGCGACCGTGGCATGATTGTTGTGTGGGATATCGGGGATTGATCATTCCATGCCTAGCGCCGCCGGTGTGCCCCACAATCCTTGTCCGGGGTTACGGACGAAGAACAACTCATCACCTTCAACCACATTCCAGCCCGTCCGCAACCGTTCAGGGCGATAACGGTCAACTATTGGCCGACCGTCGCGAAAGCCGACGCCCTCAACTTCCTCGCGACTGAGCGATCCCGGGCAATACGTGATCGAGAAACGGCTCTCGCTTGACCCGTGGATCAGGTGAGCGACGACTCCAAGATTGCTGGCCAAATTCGCATCTTCGCGCATCGCGGTCAACGTCGCTGGCGTGCCGCGGAAGCCGTATTTGCGAATCAACCCTTCTTGTACATCGTTTTCCCCGAACTTGGTTACGCCCGGCGCCAACACGATCAATTCCCCGCCGTCGGCGATGGCCATGCGCGTGCGGTAGATCGCTTTATTGGCGACCCAACCCGTGGTGTAATGGTCCGGATCCATCCATGCGACGATCTTTCTGACTGGCCGATCCATCGGGAAGAGGTTCACCTGACGGCACAGCGCTGCTCCTGTCCGGTAGCATTCGTTGTCATCGCCGGCAAACAAGCCGCACGTGGTCAATTGCCCGGCCTCGTCGCATTTGCGAACCGTGAGCAAGTACACAATCGGTAGCGATCGGCCAAACTTTTCGGCGGCATGTTCGAGCAACGCACGCACCGGTGTATCCACCCTACCCATGATGCGCTCCATGCCGTGGACCGCACCGAGATAGTGCGACGCATCGATCAGCGCCCGGCCGCCAAG
>JANLTA010000404.1:0-14094 GCA_031362705.1 Gemmataceae bacterium
CCTCGCCCTTGCCTTACGGCGTTGTGGCACCAGGATCGGTCTTCCGGTTCCAACGGAAGGCGCGACACAATATTCGGTCCCGAACTCTCGGGATGCGAACAAAAGTGCTTCGCACACGAAGCGCCCGCCGCATCACCTTTCATGTGCGTGTGGACCCCAGCGCGCATTGACATCACCAGCAATGGACCGACGCGAGGGCGCATGTCGGCTGGAAGATGTGACGGTGATTGTCACGGCTGCAAAGCCGCCCGGATCGGCAATCAAGGAATGCGGCGGCAGGACGCCACAGCAACGCGCAAACAGCGAAAAGTTCTCGCTTTACGAGTCTCATTTCGGATACAATCAAGTTTCTGGCCTGGACTCGTGAATGATGGGCAAAAAGGGTAACTCGATGCACTCGCTGCAATTCTCGAAACGCACACGGTTGGCCCTGGAAGCACTCGAGGCGCGATTGCCGCCGACTGCATCGGGGTTGGTCGCCGTCGGCACGCAACCGTCCGGCGGACTATCGGGCAAGATCGCCTACATTCACGGCGGTCACGGCTACACGGCCGCCAACGAAGTCGCTGGTGCGTGGAGCTTTCAGCGCGGCGAATTGTTCGAGATGATCGAAGACCTGGGCAACGTCGATCAGATGACATTTCTCGCCGACACCTTGTTTCGTGCTGGCGCGACCGTAGTGCCATTGCGACCCGTCGGCCATCAGACCAACGAAGTCGTGCTTGATAACGATGAGGTCGGCGTAACCTTCACGGGGAGTTGGTCAAATAGCACGCAGCCTATTTTCTACGGCAACGCCGGCGATGTGCCGTACCGATTCGCATCAACTTCAATCACGGAAACAGCGTATGCCCGATACGCGCCAACCATTACTCAAGCAGGTTTCTATCCCGTATATGCGTGGACGCGATCCGGCAGCGACCGAGCCACCGACCAACTCTATCGCGTGAATCATGCGGGTGGCATCACCGAGGTCACGGTCAACCATCGCCGCGTCGGCAACGGCCTGGTGTATCTCGGCACCTATTACTTCGAGTCAGGATCGGCGGGCTATGTCGACATCAGTAATCGTTCGAGCGCCACCGGCAATGTCGTCATCGCCGACATGATTCGCTTCGGCAACGGCATGGGCGACATCGACCGGGGCAACGGCATCTCGGGTTTGTCACGCGAAGACGAGGCTGGCCTCTATTGGGTGAAATGGCACGTCGATCGTTCGCAGGGCATTCCAGATACGGAATATCGCACGACCTCCATCGATCGCGATGCCACCGTGTCGCTCTCGCCGCGCTATGCCGAGTACATGAACCGCGAACAGGATGGTGCATTGAGCGACCGCGTGTTTGTCAGCTATCACTCCAATGCCTCCGGCGGGCGCGGCGTGCTGGGACTTTACAACGGCAACAACTACATCTCATCACGTACACCCAACATGTTTTTGTTGGCCAATACGTTGGGCTTGGAAGTCAACAACGACATGGTCGCTCAGGCCGGCCTTTACGAGCACAATTGGTTTGATGCCGGCACCGATGTCACGCTCGATCGCAGCGATATCGAGTTCGGCGAGATCAACAACCTCTATATCAACGATGAATTTGATGCCACCATTATTGAAGTCGCCTATCACGATGATCAACTCGATGCGGAGTTGATGCGCGATCCCAAAATTCGTGACGCCGTCGCTCGGGCCACCTATCAGGGTTTGATCAAATATTTCCGTGCCGTGGATGGCAACGTAACGCCAGCGACCCAGATGCCTGCCGCTGTGACTGGCGTTCATGCCGAATCCAACGCGGTCGGCAGTGTCACACTATCGTGGTTGCCACCTACAGCGAATGCGTACGCCGGTGATGCCGCCACGGGCTATCGCATCTACGGTTCGACCAATGGCTATGCCTTTGACGGCGGCACGGCCATTGCCGGAGGCGCAACCACAACAACCACGCTGACGGGATACGATCCAACGCTGCCATATTACTTCAAGATCGTTGCCATCAACGCAGGCGGGGAATCACCCAGTTCGGAAGTCGCGGCAGTATTGCCCGCTGGCGGGCCGAAGCAGGTGTTGATCGTCAACGGCTTCGATCGACTGGGCCGTTCACAGAACCCAACGCAACCATACGCGGCCGTCGGCAACACGATCGAGCGCGTGCGGCCACGCGAAAGCAACTCACGCGATTATGTTGTCCAAGTCGCATCGGCCATTCACGCCGCCCGACCCGGAGTTCACGTCAACAGCACGAGCAACGAAGCCGTCATCTCCGGTGCGGTGAACCTCACCGACTACAAGACCGTGATTTGGATACTTGGTGAAGAATCATCCGCCGATGATACGTTTGACGCGACCGAGCAGACAAAGGTTGAGCAATACATCGCGGGCGGCGGCCACTTATTTCTGTCAGGTGCGGAGATCGCGTGGGATCTCGATCAACTCAACAACGGCAAGTCGTTTTATGAAGGCACGCTGAAGGGCAATTACGTCTCCGACGATGCGAATTCATATTCTGTCACCGGGTCGGCGGGCGGCATCTTCAACGGACTCAACCTTTTCTTCGACAATGGCACGCTGTACTACAACTCCGAATTCCCGGACGTCATCGCACCACAAGCCGGTGCGTTATTGGCGATGAACTACGCAGCATCCGCCAACGGCGCAGCGATTCAAGTCACCGGCACTGCCGGCCGCGGCAACATCGTCATGTTCGGCTTCCCGTTTGAAACAATCACAACGGCACCGAACCGCACCGCTGTCATGGATCGTGTGCTGACTTTTTTCAATGCCAACAAGTTAACGCCGTCCAAAGTGCAAAGCATCATCGTCAATGATGGATCACCACAGCGCTCGCGCGTCACGTCGTTGCAAGTCACACTCGATCAACTTGTCAACTTTACCGGTGCGCCGGCTAACGCTTTTCAGCTCAAGCATCAACCTGACAATGCCACCGTGGGGCTAGTGGCGAACGTTCTCGTTAATGCCGGCACGACCGAAGTGACGCTCACGTTCATCGGCGCAACGTCAGTAGATTTTGGCTCGCTGGCCGATGGCCGCTACACGCTGACGGTCAACGCCGCGCTTATCGCAAATTCAAATGGCAATGTGGACGGCAACGCCGACGGTTTCGGCGGCGACAACTACACTAAGGTCGGCACTCCCGCCAATGGTCTATTCCGCCTCTTCGGCGACAGTGACGGCGACGGCACCGTGGCATCCAGCGACTTTATCCAATTCCGCCTTTCGTTTGGCGGCACCAACTACATCTTCGATTTCGTTGGCGCCGGTGCCGTCGCCGCCAGCGACTTCGTGCAATTCAGGCTTCGGTTTGGAGCAAACATCTAATCGCATCGCCGCGCCGCGATTGCCCCCGGCAAGGATCGAACTTGCGACCTACGGTTTAGGAAACCGCCGCTCTATCCACTGAGCTACGAGGGCATCAGTCTGTTTTTCTAGACTTTGTTGTTTAACTTCCTTTTCCACCTATTTCTACTGACACCAGTTAAGGCACCCATTGTCCTATTACGATAATTTACTGGTGTGTCATTGACTCATTGGCTGACGCCGTCGGCATGGCCAGCATCCCGCACAGGTGCATACCGTGGTCAAGTCTACTGGCATACGCTCAGCAACTCAAGACATTGACAAACCTAAGAAGCACCGTCCCGACTTTCCACTATTCCCGCGTGCGACGAAGCGATGGTCCAAGAAGATTCGGAGCAAGATGCACTACTTTGGGCCGTGGGCTGATCCAGTCGGTGCCGGGGCAAAGTACAAATCTCAAAAGGATGCCTTGCACGCTGGTCTACAACCGAGTGCGGCAGATGGAGCTACTCAATTGCGGGGCATTCTGAACACCTTCCTACATGCCAAGCAACTCAAGTTAGCGTCCAACGAGCTAAAGGCGCGAAGCTGGGCCGAATACCACGCAAAGAGCACAAGACTGGGCGATGCGTTCTGCGTTGATCGCAACATCAGCGATCTAAAGCCCGCCGACTTCATTGCCTACCGTGTGTCCATCGCCAAAGTGTGGGGACTGGTTCGCCTCGGCAATGAAGTCCAGCGGGTGCGAACGATTTTCAAATACGCCAACGATGTTGATAAACTCGACCGCCCAATGAAGTTCGGGCCGGACTTAAAAAAACCATCAAGGAAAACCATGCGGTTGAATCGGGCAAGCCGTGGGCCACGTCCACGACACGTCGGTGGCTTTTCAGTGCTTGCTCGGGACTAAACGCCGCCACATTTTAGTATAGATTGATCCGATCATCATTTCACGATCCGGCTGCAAGCGGTGCCACGCGGTTCCTCATAGATCTTCCAGTGATTGGCCGTTCAACGGTTTGTAAACTAATCGTTCCTACCTGATTTGTCCCACTTGGTTGAAGCCGACCACCGGGCCTTTGTTGGTCTCTACTCCGCTTGTGATAAATCCGAGCCACGCAATGGCTGAGACAAAATGTGGAAGACGTCGGAGGCGATGGTATCGCCGGAAAGAACGCCATGACCGAGCAAACCCTCTTCCAATCTGCGCTGGCCAAAACACCGGTTGAGCGTGCTGCGTTTCTGGATGCGGCCTGTGCCGGGCAACCGTTACTTCGGGCAGCCGTTGATGCGCTATTGCAAGCGCACGAAGCGTCGGCCGGATTATCGCATCAACCGGCGATGCCGTCGTCGGGTGTTACCGATGTCTACACGCCGGGGCCGGTCGGTACGCCGGCGACCATTTTCACTCAAGTTGGTGCGTCGGCTTATGCACTTTCAATAGTCCCTGGCGCAATCATTGCCGACCGCTATGTATTGGTCGAACGGATCGGCGAAGGCGGCATGGGCGAAGTGTGGGTCGTCAAGCAGACGGAGCCGGTCAAGCGCCAAGTCGCGATGAAACTCATTAAAGCCGGGATGGACTCCAAAGATATCCTGACGCGCTTTGAGCAGGAGCGTCAGGCGCTTGCGCTGATGGACCATCCCAATATCGCCCGCGTCTACGACGGCGGCACCACGCCATTCGGCCAGCCGTTCTTCGTCATGGAGCTAGTACACGGCGTGCCGATCACAAGGTACTGCGACCAGCATCGGTTGTCGGTGGATGCCCGCTTGCAGTTGTTCGTTTTGGTGTGCCAGGCGGTGCAGCACGCGCACCAGAAAGGTATCATCCACCGCGACTTGAAACCGAGCAACGTGTTAGTGACGGAAGTGGATGGCCGGCCAAGTCCCAAGGTGATCGACTTCGGCGTAGCCAAGGCAACGGAATTCAAATTGACCGATCAGAGCATTGCCGAACTCGGAACGATCGTCGGTACTCCCACGTATATGTCGCCGGAGCAGGCCGACCCGACCTCGATGGACATTGATACCCGCACGGATGTGTATGCCCTCGGCGTCATGCTGTACGAATTGCTGGTTGGATCGCCGCCGATCGACGCCAAGCAGTTTAGGCGTGGAGCGCTATTGGAGATGCTGCGCATGGTGCGGGAGGAGGATCCGCCGCGACCGAGTACGAAGTTGAGCACGGCCGACGCTTTGCCGAGCATCGCGGCAAGTCGCGCCATTGAACCATCCAAGTTGACCAAGCTGTTGCGCGGAGAACTGGACTGGGTGGTGATGAAGGCGTTGGAAAAGGACCGGACGCGGCGGTACGAGACGGCCAATGGCTTCGCCCGGGACATCCAACGATACTTGGCCGATGAGGTGGTCGAGGCCCGGCCGCCGAGCGCGGGGTATCGCCTGCAAAAGTTCGTCCGGCGTAACCGTGGGTTGGTGACGGCCACCGCCGCGGTGGCCGCCGCGTTGTTGATCGGCATCGTCGGCTTCGCATGGCAAGCCAAGATCGCGCGTGATCAACGGGATCGGGCTGTTGTCGCTGAGGAACAGACACAGAATCGCGCCGATGAATTGCAAATGGTCGCCGAGTACCAGGCCAAGATGCTGCAGCAAGTCGATCCGACAGAAGCGGGCGTCAAACTAGTGGCGGACATGCAAACCCGACTCGGAGCGGCACTCGACAAAAGCAAAGTCCCCGCGGACGAGAAGTTGGCGCGAACGACGGCCTTCGAGCGCGAGCTGCACACCGTCAACGCCACGGATACCGCCGTTGCCTTTCTTGATCGGACTGTCCTGGCTCCCGCGGTCCGGACGATTGAAACGCAGTTCGCACAACAGCCGCTGGTCGATGCCTCACTTCGCACGACGTTGGGAGTCATGTACGACAGGCTGGGCCGCCACGAACAGGCGCTGGCACTATATCGCCGAGCATACGCGCTGCGTAAAGACTTGCTGGGAGACGATCATCGGGATACGCTCATGTCGCTTGGCGGCATCGGCAATACGCTCGGCGATTTGCAACAACACGACGAGGCGGAACGCACGGTTCGCACGACGTTGGCGGGTTTCCAGAAACTGTTCGGCGACGATCACAAAGAAACACTGGACGCCAAGTCGTTATTGGCGTCGCAAATGCAATACCTGGGCAAGTACGAGGAATGCGAAACGATCACTCGCGACATTCTCGAACGTCGCCGGCGGGTCCAGGGTGCCGATCATGTGGACACATTGAAAGCGATGTGCGATCTGGGTCGGTATTTGATGAACCGGGGCAAGTACGCTGATGCCGTGAAAGTGCTGCGCGAAGCAGTCGAAGTGCAGCGCCGTGTATCGGATCCCGCTGTGGACGGAACGTTGGCCAATCTCGGTGTCGTCCTGAACCGGCAGAAAGAGTTCGCGGCAGCCGAACCGATTCTTCGCGAAGTGCTCGAAATCAAGCGCCGCGATCGCGGCGAAGATCATCCGGCCACCATGACGGCCATCAACAACCTGGCTGCCTTGCTGATGGAAAGTGGCAAAGTGGCCGAGGCCGAGCCGTTGGCCAGGCAATCACTGGAGCAGTCGCGACGCATTCGCGGCAACGAGCACGCTGAAACCCTTAAGGCGATGAACGTCATGGGGCAGGTGTTGTTTCGGCAGAACAAATATGCGGAGACGGAACAGTACTATCGGCAGGCACTCGAAACCGGCCGGCGGGTTCTCGGCCCCGATCACCCCGACACGATTATCTGGACCGCCAATATGGGGTTCTTAATGCAACGACTTGGCCGCATCCCCGAAGCAGAGACGTATTATCGCGAAGCGTTGGATAACAACCGCCGCCAACTGGGTGAGACGCATCCCTACACGCTCAGCATGACGAAAAGTATGGGTGATCTGTTGCGACAGCAGAACAAGCCGGCGGAAGCCGAGACCTATTATCGCAGAGCATTGGAACAAGTTCGGCGTGTCGAGGGAGAAGATCACCCGGAGACACTCGGTTTGATTGGAGTTCTCGGCAGCGTGCTGCGCGATCAGGGCAAGCTGGACGAAGCCGAAACCTACTTTCAACAATCCGTGGACAAGAATCGACTCAAGCATGGCGAGGAGCATCCGAACACAATCACGGCGATCCTGCGAATGGCAAGCCTGCGCGTGGCTCAGGGGAAGTACTCCGAAACGCTGACCTTGCTCACGCCCCTCGAAGGCAAAGTCAGCAAGGCAATCCCGGGCATGAATGGTGTGTTACGCCAGGCGTCGATGGTGGGACTCATCGGCAAGGCCCGCGCGGGGCTGGCGAAACAACCAGCCGAATTCACCGCGGCGGAAGCCAACTTGCTTGAAGCCCACACCGTCTTCGCGAAGAATCGCGGCGACAAAGATAAGGAAACACGCGAGTGGGTGCAAGCACTCGCGGACCTCTACACCGCATGGGACAAGGCCGAGCCAGGGAAGGACTACGACGCCAAAGCCGCCGACTGGAAAAAGAAACTGGATGCAGGGAAAAACTAGGTGAGGTGCGATTCTTCCTCAATTCTTGTCACCTCGGGGCTGGCTCTGTTGCAAGATGAACTGCTGCAGCTCGCTTAGGCGATCGGTGCCAATCAAGTCTACGTCGGCGGCAAGCAGCTCTTTCCAGACCGAGACCTTCTCCGGTGTAGCCCAGAAACGAACGCGTCGACCATGCAGGTGAGCTTTGCGAACAATCTCCTTCAACTTGTCACGTTCGTCTCCCGGCATCGGTCCCTCGCCTCGCCACTTGAAAGCCATTGCCCATGAGTCGCTAATCCAGGGGATTAACTGCGCTGGCGCGGTTGTGTCGAGATCAGCCAGTCGGCCATCGATTGCGCGTAACGCACGGTTTGAGCAATCATCGCCTCTCGTGCGCGGTTACCGCTGACCACGACTGTCACGGCCTTGACCTCGAGCTTTCCGTTTCGGGTGACCGAGAACATGTCAGCGTAGCGTTCCAACACATTGTGTAGCGCGGCGTATGTTTCCTTTGCCTCCGTTTTCACATCGACGAGCAGAGTTATCGTCGGCCCGTCAGCATACACCCGCCCCACGTTCGTTTTCACCCGCTCCCGGAGAGGATCAAGGTAGAGCTTTTCAAGCGTCCGTTCCGGGCGAAGTTCCGCTGGCACGTGGCCGACAAGCAATTGACTGTTCCTGAGATATATGTCGGCCTCGATGCTACAGAAGACGCAGTCCAACGCATCCAATAGCGGGCGCTTATGTTGAAAGTCGTTGTGAGCGTGTGCATGCAATAATGGAACAACGCGGGAGGCCTCCGGTTTTTCGTCGTTTACTCTTGCGGAAACCCGCCGCTCTGTTGCCGAAGCCAATACCAACGAAGCGCACAGTGCCACAATCATCGAAACGGCGGTACGGAGGCAGACTCTGTATCGGACATTTTTCACTGGCATCTCGTTGGACGACATCGACAGCACTCGGTTTACTTTCTTTACCCAGTTCTATGGTAATCAGGAGCAATGTGGGCGTCGGTCATGAAGTCAACCGAGATGCCGACGCATGATTACGATTGAACCGGACCGGGCTATTGATTCCCGGTACACATAGGGCACGAAGTGAAGGAGAAGTGCTGTGACAGTCGTTGAGCGCGTTCGTCTCCGTCCGGTTCAGCCGAGCGACTTGCCGCGGATGTATGAGCTGCAACTCGACCCGGAATCGAATCGCATGGCAGTTACCAATCCGCGAACTCGGGAAGCGTTCGACGCGCATTGGCCGAAGGCGGTGGATGACCCGGCGAACACAGCGAGAGCCATTCTCGTCGGTGATGAGTTTGTCGGTTACGTCTCCCGCTTTCCGGTGGAGAGCCAGGATCACCTCGGATACTGGATCGACCGATCATTCTGGGGCATGGGGATCGCCAGCCGAGCATTGCAACTATTTCTGCACGAAGTCACGCGACGTCCACTGATCGCCACGGTCGCCACCAGTAACGGGGCATCCCTTCGGGTTCTGCAGAAGAGTGGCTTCGTCGTCGAACGGATTTATCACCAGCCCGCCAGTGAGCGATACCCCGAAAGTGAAGTCGCTGATCTTGTACTGGGATGACGCCACAGGACACCGGCACTTTCACAGTCTTGACCTTTAATCTGGCTGCTTTGGTTCGATGAAACGGGACCTCGCGAGATGGGCGTTCACTTTCTGTAGCCGGTTCCATCGCTCCAGCCATTGATCCGTTGTCAGGGCGCTGAGATCGCCGAGTTCGATGCGCTGGGCCGTGGTCAATTCGGCTAACAGCGCCAGATCAGACGTCGGCGTGCTGGATTCGGAAAGCAGCGCGTCGAGATCGACCACGGCGAGAGTCAGCACTTTTGAACTCGGTCCATCAAAACTCACCAGCACGCGCCGTCCGTGCCGCGCGAGCGCCAACGAATAGGTCGCTCCGCCCTCGTCGTTGAACCCAAACTGAAAGGGAGCAGCGATGCGACGACCTGTTGTTAACTCCCAAACTTGAATCTCTGGCCGGCCACGTATCGCCGTCACAGCAAATCGTCCATTTGGCGTGATGGCGACACCATAGACTTCATCAGCATGTGCCAAGGGAGGACGAGCAAGCGTCCCCTCATTCCAATCCCAATAACGAACCTGACCATCCTTGTGACCCGTAAGCAAACGGCTTCCATCGGGGCTGAAACAAACGGAGAACAAACCGTATGCGTCGCCGGGGTGTGGCAAGGGCTTCGACAGCGCGCGGCCTGTTGCCAAGTCCCAGACCTGAACTGCATTCTTTCCGTTGACCATCGTCACCAGTAATCGGCTGTCCGCGGAGATCGCGAAGCTACGACAAAGGTCGCCCGGCCTGAGTGCAGGAATCAACGGAGGAAATCGCAACTCACCAGTATCCGCATCGCGCACGTGGAGCGATGTGTTGGGGCCTGAACCCAAAGACACGAGCGTCTTCCCGTCCGGCGTGTACCGAACACGGGAGAGGGGACGCCGATCCCACTTCCATTCTTCGTGACGCCGTTGGAATACTAGTTGCCCAGTACGGCTGTCGAGCACCTGAAGATCGCCGGTGGTGCAAAGCACGGCCACGTGGTTGCTGTACGAACGCGCATCGACACTCATTCCCAATCCAGGGAGATCGATCGGCTCCAACAACGCGCGTGCTGTGCCGACGTCCCATAGGCCGAGTTGGCCTTTCTCATCGCGTGAAAAGATGGCGGCCACCGTGCGATTGTCGCCGCATACACAGGATTCAACCAGGAAACCGGGCAAATGGATGTCCGGCCCTGCCGGCTTTCCGTTGTCAGCATTCACAACCCGCAGCAGCTTCAGCCCCTGGTGGCCAAACGCGCCCGGTGCCTCGTGCCAGGTGCCGGGGGCCACAAGTTGACCATCATTACTGACACGGGATGCTATTCCCCAATTGGCCTCCCTCGCCTTGACGAGTTGGTTCACCGGGAGTTGCCAGACTCGAATCAAGCCGCCTCCCTGCGCGGTCGCCACATACTTCGAGTCGTCGGACCAGGCACATCCCTCGACATTTGTCATGTGTTTCAGCGGCTGGCCAAACGGCTGGCCATTCGGAAGTGACAAAAGCCGAGCGGTTTGATCCCAACTTACAGAGAGCAGCATCGTGTTGTCGGGACTGAATACGAACTTCCAAACCAGGTTCGTATGATTCAGATGCGCCGGAGCCTGCTTGCCATCCACCGCGAACAATTCAGGGCCGCGCCATCCTCCCGTGACAAACCAGTTGCCATCGGGTGAGGCCACAACTCCCTGCAGATCCTTCGGCTTGGTACGGATCGGGGTCGAAGCTGATTTGCCGGTCTCCATATTCCAGCGACTGACTTCAGCTCCACCGCTGACCGTGACAAGAATGCGGTCACCATCGACAAGGGCGGGTGACGAAGGTGCATGATGCGCCACGGGCAGGTATAGCGGTTCGTTGCGATCCAAGCTGCGCACCACAGCGAAAACGCGCGCCTGTTTGTCCAAACAACTCGTGATGACGCGATCACCCTTCCGATTGAAAGTGATGGCGCTGACCGGTTGCGGATGACTCCAAACCGGATCCAGAAACACTTTACCGTCGATATCCCAAACGCGCACGATGTCGCTGGCGACCGCAAGGAACTTTCCATCGGGGCTAAACGCCAATGCATTGATTGGCCCTGCATGCGATATCTCGGCGAGGAGTTGGCCGTCGGCCACCTTCCGGATTTGTGTCTTGCCAACAAGGAATCCCAACGCGACCGAGACACCGTCGGGGCTGAACTGGGCTGAACTGACACTGCTCAATTTTTCAGTCCAGGCGAGCCGTTGGCCGTCCCGCCAAGACCAGAAGATTATCTCACCGTTTCCGGAGCGTAGGAGCAGTAAGTCTCCCCGCGGTTGAAAATCGAGCTGCTGTGCGCTGCCCGGCAACGACATCGCCGCCACCGGCAATGTCGCCTGGCGCATCCAGTTTCGGGCCCGCAAGCGATTGTCATTCTGGCGCAGGAAATCCTCGGCGGTCGCTGATTGATCTGCCGCCGCGGCAAACCAGAGCACGGCCTCGGCGGGAGCGTCTCGTTCGCCGGCGAGCAGTCCCCTCGAGGTATACATGTCGGCCAGCGTGACATCGGCCCGTTTCTTTTCCGCTTCCGCGCGCTGCCGTTGCGATGACTCGCTCTGCCGCAAACGGTTGAAATGCCCCGCGGCCAATAACGACCCAATTGTCGCCAGCAACAGCACCGCCGTCAGCACGCTGCTCAGTGCCGCGATGCCGTGATGGTGCCGCGCCCAGCGGACATATCGTTCCAATTGCGTCTGCCGCCGAGCCTGAATCGGTTCGTCGTCGAGGAAGCGTTGCAAGTCGCTGGCCAATCCTTCGGCCGTCGCGTAGCGCTGTGATGGCTCGCGGGCGATGGATTTCTGAATAATCGTGACCAGATCGCGCGGAATCTCGCGTCTTACTCTATCGAGCGGCGTCGGTTCACCAGTGGTCACCTGTTTGATGAGCTTGTTGCGATCCTTTTCGACAAACGCAGGCCGCATCGCCAGCAGTTCGTATAGCGTCAGGCCGAGCGAGTACACATCGCCGCGGGCGTCGCTCTTGCCCTCAAACGCTTCGGGCGGCATGTAGCGCAGCGTGCCGAGCAGGTCACCGGTGTGCGTCAAGTTATCCGCGCCCGCCTCGCTCACTTTCGCCAGGCCAAAGTCCGTCACCCATACCGTGCCGTGCATATCCAGAAGTAGGTTGGATGGTTTCACGTCACGATGTTGAATGCCCTGTTTGTGCGCGTACTCCAGAGCATCGGCCACCTGTCGGCCGATGTTCGCCACGCTTTGCCAATACGTTTGCTTTCTGCCGGCGGCATTGCTCCCCGTACTGCCGGACCCCGGGTACGCAAGTGACGAAGATGAAACCCTAAACGAATCCGAGTGTCGTTCCGATCCGGATGGCGACGGCGACGCAACACTGTCTTGCGCATCGCCGTTTGCGGGATGATCAGCAGTATTGTCAATTCCCGGTGACGGATTGGATTCGGCCGCTTCGTGATGGTCCGCCGTTGGCTGAAACGCGCCCGTGATCAATGATCGTGCCACTCCAGCTGCCGACACATCGCGGCGCGAGATGTGGATTTCGCCGGCGGTAGGCAAGCCATTCGGCGTTGCTGCGGCACCGTGCTGAAGGCGATTCAATTCCTTGAGCACGACGTCCAGGCCCAGTCCCTGAATGAACTGCATCACGTAATACGGCACGCCATCGTGATCGCCGACGCCGAACACCGGCACGATGTTGGTGTGGTGCAGTTTGGCAGCGGCTCTGGCCTCGCGCTCAAAGCGCCGCTTCTGTTTGATGTCCTGGAGTGCGTGATTGGGCAGCAACTTCAGCGCGACGTGCCGGCCGAGCGACACTTGCTCCGCTTCATAGACGACGCCCATGCCGCCGCGGCCGATCTCGCGGATGATGCGATAATCACCGAGTTGCCTTACAGAGGCCTTGACCACCGGATCCTTCACCGATTCATCCGCAACGGCGATGTTCTCCATCATCGCCATCGCCGGAAACACTTCCTCGATCTCCGCCGCCAATTCCGGATGCCGGTCCGTATACTCGCGCAGTAGCGGTCGCTCGCCTTTGCGATACCGTTCAAGAAACTCTTCAGCGAGTTCCAAGACGAGTCCCGACTTCACTTCTGAATCCGACATGTCATCCACGCGGTGTAGAGTCTGGGGTTAATCTGTTCGCGAGCCGCATCGGGCGGCCGCATCATTACGTCTCTCAATGCCTGTACGCGTTTTGTGAGCCTTGGCGGTAATCATCGCTTTCCTCAGCAAGTATTTTTGAGTCTATCCATTCAGTTCGAAGGCACCACGCAATTGATGCCGCAGTGTGATGGATAACGTAGTGCGCGACGTTCCGACACGCAGCAGTGGAATTAGATAAGCGGCCGCCCCGTTTGAGAATCACGAACACCGTCACCTTACCGGGTGCCCCCTAGCCCGCTTACCCTTCCGTCGGTCACCGAAATAAGACTCGTCCATCGCGACCGGGCCGGCGGAAACGTCGGCCGTCACTCGCCCGGCCGCAACGGCGGCTTTGGCCTGCTTCAGTTGTCAAAGAACACGCTGACTGGAAATACCTCCAGCCCCTGTGGCCCCGATCCACGTGCCACTAACAACTAACCACTCACAACTCCCTCGCCCCCGATATCCGCCCGCGCGCACTCCCACGCGCTGGAAAGGGGATGCCGCTGGCACTTGGGGTAATGGTCACGCTCGCTACGACCGCAGCGGCCAACCTTGTTGCCACACTCGAGGTGGGCGCGTGTGGC
>JANLTA010000463.1:0-2099 GCA_031362705.1 Gemmataceae bacterium
ACAGACATCGGAGGCCTTGCTGATGCCCCTGTTGGACTTGGAAACGTTCATTCAACCTGACGGTTTGTTGACAACTCCCATACTCGACTCCGATTTGGGAAGTTGGTGGGTGCTTCACACCCGGCCGAGGGCTGAAAAGACACTCGCGCGGCGATTCACGGATCGCGGCACCAACTTCTACTTGCCCCTGTATCCGCGCGAATGGAAAAACCGTGGGCGGAAGTTTCATTCGTATCTGCCGTTGTTTCCTGGCTACGTGTTCTTGTGCGGCGACGCCAATGCCCGCTATGCCGCCTTGGAGACCAATCTCGTCGCCAACGTGATTCGCGTTGACGACCAGGATCAACTGCACGCCGACTTGGCCCGCGTCCATAACCTGCTGGCCACGGGTGCACCTGTGACTCCCGAAGACCGCTTGGAACCTGGCGATCCCGTGGAAGTCATTGCCGGTCCTCTCGCGGGACTTGAAGGCAAAGTACTCAAGCGCGGCAAACAACTGAAATTCGTCATCGAAGTGAAGTTCCTTCGATCGGCAGTTTCTGCTGAAGTCGAAAGCTGGATGATCCAGTCGCGTGTCGGTGCCGATCGTGAGGTCGCATACGCCGTGTGAAACGCGCTATATCGTACCCGCTTTACCGAAACACGTGCAAAACGCCTAGTTGTGAAATGCTAACAATCGAGATTCGCTGAAATAGGCTTGGTAACCCACCGTCCCTGGGTACGCGCTGAGTCTGGAGAACCGAATCATAATCTTCATCGCCATCGCGTATGGCTGACCGATGCTCGTGCAACGGTCAGCGTGAAATTAACCGGTCCTGATCTCTACGAGGCAGTCATGGAATCGCAATCCTGGTTCAAGCGCTTATTCAATTCGTCGAAATCCAAGCGAGCGCGGGCGACGCCTCGTTCCTGGCGATTCGTGCCCATGTTCCAGCGGCTTGAAGAACGCCGCGTGCCGGCATTCATGATGAGGTTCGAAGAAACAGGATTCTCGGCGCTGAACATCACGGACGGCGGTCCAGGTGATTCCAGTGCGATTGCCGGCGTGATTTCATATGTCGGCCCGTACGGCAATTTCACATTGAATGTTACAACTGTGCAATCCAAGCCCGTGTTGGGCGGCCCCAACATGGCTGAAATCGACTTTAACACCTTTGACATCGCATCGGCCAAGGGCGGGCACCTTGTCGTCACGGCGGCCGACGTTGATTTTGACGTGCCAGGCTATGGATCCAACCCGTTGACCTTCACCACGGCGATGGGCGGTACATTGTTTGGAGCCAGTCAGTCATTCATTCAGTTTCAGAGTTGGGCGAACGCCGACAACCTTTCGCCTTTGTCCACGCCAATAACCACAATTCCGCTTGGCAGCGTCTCGGCCGGACCGTTGGGGCCATTTACGACGACTGCTTACAACGGCAACAATTCGACCGATTTCAATCGCGGTCCAAATCCTTATTCCATGTTCTGCCAGGCCACGGTCAAGATTGTCGGCGCGGGTAGCGCCGGCTTCGATGCTGACATGATCATCACTGGCCCACCCGTTTTGCCGGCGGCGCTGGGCGACTTCGTGTGGCATGACAAGAACCTCAACGGCCAGCAGGACCTCGGCGAGCCGGGCATTCCAAACGTGACCGCGACCTTGTTCACCAATCTCGGTGTCCAGGTAGGCAGCCCGCTATTGACTGATGCCAATGGCAAGTATCTTTTCACAAATTTGACCCCTGGCACCTACAAGGTGACGTTCAGCGGGTTGCCGGCGGGCTATGTGTTCACGGCGCAGGATGTCGGCAGCGACATCACCGACAGCGATGCCAACACCGGCAACGGCATGACGGGGAACTATGTTCTCGTCTCAGGTCAAACGGATCTGACGGTGGATGCAGGCGCCTATCAGTTAGCCGCCTTGGGCGACTTCGTGTGGCATGATCAGAATCTCAACGGCCAGCAGGACGTGGGCGAGCCGGGCATCAATGGCGTGACCGCCAACCTGACGGGCACCGACGCCTTCGGCAATGCGGTGAACTTGGTCCAGAACACGGCGGGTGGCGGCAAGTACCTGTTCTCGAATTTGGTGCCCGGCACCTACAAGGTGACGT
>JANLTA010000467.1:0-1929 GCA_031362705.1 Gemmataceae bacterium
CACGACTTCGGCTCGGTCAAACCACTGTCGCAATTGTTTAGAAAAGCGTTCAAGACAATCCGTATCGTAGCCTACCATCACAATTCTTAGGGGGCGCGTGATGGCGGGATGGGGGGCGATTTCAGCCGGTGTCGTCGTATCACGCGGAACTTTTTTACTGACTGGCAGTTCAGGAAGGTCGCTGAGGCCGAGGTGACTAGACACTTCTCGCAATAAATCCCGTACCGCAAATGGCTTTGGTAAAAACGTGTACTTCAAGTCCGGGCCAGCATACTGGCGGACATCCTTCTCCTCGACATACCCGGATGTGACTAAAATCGGATACTTGACCTTTCTCGCAGCGAGAAGCGGGAGCATTTCATAGCCGCTCATGCCAGCACGAACCATACGGTCGATTTCGTCGTTGGGGTCATAAGGAGCCGCACCGCCGCGAATGGAATCATATTGCCATTTCGTACCCAGCAGAATCTCAAACGCATGAATGGGGATCTCTGCCCATCCATGATATTGCACCGCTCGTTTCAAGGCTTCAATTTCAGCAGGACTCAGATGCTCGGAAACCAAAAACTCGACCAGCCACGGGCAGTTCAAAGAGTTGTCTTTAGTCTGACCTGCAAGTAGGGAATCCAAATCGTCACTGATACGGACAGAGCGTTCTGAGGCAACAGCGTGAAACATATCTCGCTCGGAAAGTGTTTCAAGATTTGGAGACCTGACGAATGTTTTCATCCGTTCCTCCATACGTATTTTTCCAGATTGCCAACTCGACTTAACGGTTTGCGCAGCACTTTCCATTTCAGCCCAAATCGGTTTCACGATCAACCAAGGGGACCAGTCTGGCATAGGTCGAATCAGCGCGAGTGTCAGTTCGTTGGACATCTCGGTAAATTCCTTGAAACCCAGCCCTTTAGATAGCTGCCAAAAGAGATCTTGAATGGACTGCCTTGATTCTAAAGGTCGCGCAGCAGTTTCGATTATGCCTTCAAATGGCAGCGGACAAATTAGCCTGCGGTTACGAAAGCCATCGGCAAGGGCTTTTCTGATTTCTTGCCAAATTGGTTCGGGATTGGACTTGGCAAGAAACGAGGCCGCGTTCTGATCAAGGTAAACAACTTGCATTGCCAAGGAACTATTTCATCTATAACTCCCCCATCATCTCCACATCTCCGTACTTTTCCTATAAGGGTAAAGGTGGCAGCTCTGAATATTTACACAAGATTCATTTCCCACGCTTGTCGTGGTTATCCCTTTAAACCGCGACTTCTGTGGAGTGTCATTTTTCAGGCGACGAGACGAATCACTCCTGCGGATAAACCAGAATGCGGTCATGGACGAGCACGACCAGGTCGTTCTTGCCATCGCCGGTCACGTCCGTCACCAGCGCTTCGCGCGGTTCGGGCATGTCGCTTCGGCGGCTGCGGAAAGTTCGCTCCTCAAAAACCTGCCAGCGGTTCGCGGGCACCAACTGGTGCGGCGCTTCAAACAACACGAGGTCCAGATAGTTTTTGGCGGTCTCCAGAAAAACGAGGTCCTTGCGACCGTCGTTGTTCAAGTCACCCGTGACGACATCATTCAAACGGCCGTCCTTGATCGGCGTTTCGTAACCGTCCAGTTCCTTGAATTCCCAGGTGTCGCCCTGGAGCGCCAGCCAGGCGGCGGCATTGATTCCGAGAAAACCAACGCTGTTCAGGTTCGTGCCGCCCAGCGCAACCGGTTGCAGGCCGGTGAACTCGGTGAACGGCAGCGAGATATTGCGCACCACCTGCCACACTCCCGCAGCGTCGCGTTCGCACAAGGTCAACACCTTGCGTTCGGCATCGAGCAGGAACAACGACGGGACGGCGTTCGTTCCATTGGTCACGGCCGCCGCGGCCACCAGCCGTGAATTGCTGCCGGCGCCGTTGATCTGTTCCTTCACACTGAACATCC
>JANLTA010000474.1:0-1579 GCA_031362705.1 Gemmataceae bacterium
TCGAGCGGGCCGACGAGGATGATGTACGCGAGGATGAAGAGGGCCACCCAACCAAACGAGATCACCGGCACGCCGGGAAAGGTCTCCATCGCGGTGACCAGGGCGCGGAAGTCGGTGTCTTCGGTGGAGTTGTCTCCACCGCCGTAACGCCGATAGTTGACGGCGTTGTCGATCTGCACTGCGGGCACATGGGTGCCGGCTCGATTGGCCAACTCGCGCCAGAACACGTCGCGGTGCCGCCATTTAGATAGTGGTTTGTCATCAATGTCAAAAGCCACGACTGTCACGCGGCCAAATCCATAACCCGCGCGCAAGACAATAGGTTGCCCCGGCGTATCGCCAGACCGCAGCGTTGACAGGATCGCCTGCGGGCTGCGTTCTGCTTTTGGCGACAACTTGGCGACCGTGACTTGTGTCAACGGTTCTTCGCTGGCATTCAAGTCGGCCCATGCGAGCCGCAACTCGGTTTGTTCCGACGTGCCGATGGGCAGTGCGGGCAAGGCATCGGTGAGTTCCTGCGCGCCGGCCAGCAAATCCTGATTCTTGCCGATGCTGACGATGAGCTTGCCGCCGCGACGCACCCAATCGACCAGCGCGGCCTTACGGCCATCGCGTTCGCCAACCAGCGCGGTGACAAAGTCGCGATCACTGGTCATCAGGATCACGGTGTCGATGGAGTTGTAGCCGAACCACTGAGTCGGCATCTGATCGAGTCGAGTGACCATTGCCCGTAAGGAACGCTCGCCTTCGGCCATGTTAGGCGTGACGGCTTCTTCCAACTGCACGCCGGGCAGCGGCACGCCATCAAGGCCGGAACCAATGGCAAGAAACAGGAATTGCCACGGGGCCAACCCGGACAGCGGTTGCGCGAATTCGTTGCTGATGTTGCGGTTGTTGTGCTGTATCCGCACGAGCATGTTGTCGTTGCGGCTGCCGGGGCGGGCGTAGCCAATCACCGTTTCCGTCATCCCCGGCTGCAACTGCGGCAGTGCGACTGTGTACGAAGTCGGCATGTGATCGCAATCGGCCGCGTCAATCACCAACTCGGCCGGCGCGAGATAGGGCCGGTTGCATTTCACATCGACGTAGACTGGTGTCCAACTGCCTTCCTTGTAGACATTTCCGCCGACGAACGACGTCCTTGGTTTTCCAAGCGTGGGAAAGCCTACATAAACTGCTGTGACTTCAACATCGTAGCGCGACTGCTGCGCGATCGCCAACGGGGCGAACGTGGTCAGCAACAACACGGCGATGAATGACTGTCGCAATCGATTCATACGTTGGGCCGCTTCAGGGTTTTTCTTCATTGGAGCATGTACAAGGCGATGAACTGCATCCGGGGCAGCCGCGACCGTACTTGACGCGGTAGGCCTCTTCCAAGTCGATACCGGCGATGTTGGCCAGCGTCGCCAACCATGCCAGCACGTCGGCGAACTCGCCCAGCCGCTCGGCGTGGTCGCCGCCCCGCAGGGCCGCGCTCAACTCACCGACTTCCTCCATGAACCACATGAAGGTGCCATCAATGCCGCGCGAGCCATCTTTGCGACCATAGATCGCGCGAATATCCTGCTGAACATCG
>JANLTA010000500.1:0-1684 GCA_031362705.1 Gemmataceae bacterium
GGGCGGCCAGTTTCTGGAGGGCCTCCTTGAATACATACCGCCGGGCGCTGTTGGAACCGCCGCCATCGCACAAGAGTAACAACTGCGTTGCCTGCGGATAGCGCGGCTGTCCCTCCGTTTCCACCGTTCAACCCATCCAACAGCACGACGCTTGTTCCAAGCGACTCGTGCGTCAGCGTTACCCTCAGGTTGTTATACGACGGGTGCATCAATACTCAAACTGACCGGTTTTCGGGATGACCACTACTGGCGCAAAGAAAAAGCGATGGTTTTGGCCGATACGTGTGATGGATAAGCGCACGAATCGGGAGAACCACCGCATGTATTCCATCGGCCGAGTGCCCGCCTGTCTCCGCAGTTTTTTCACGATTCATCGCGGCGAGTTTTCCAAGCCGGCCTGGAAGCATTTCTGCGGGCTGGTGCTGGCGTTTGCGGCGGGGGTCGATCATACGCTCGACCGCCTCAACGGATTGTTGCGCCACCATACGCACCGCACCAAGGACGGCGAGTTCCTCTGGCGAAGCGATTGGGACGAAGCGTATGTCCTGCGGCAGATCGCCTTGGAGACGTTGCGTCGGCTGGATCGTAGCAAGAACGAGCCGATCTACTTCATCGTGGATGACACCCAGACCTTCAAGCGGGCCAAGAAGATGGCCGGCGTGGGAATGCTCTGGCATCACGCCGACAAGCGGTATGTGACCGGTCACACCATCTTGAAAGTCTGCCTGTACTTTCGCGGCGTGACGATTCCGTGGGGAAGCTGGCTGTACATCAAGAAGGAGCACACCGCCAAGCTGGCGGTGCCGTTCAAGAAGCTCACCGAGCTGGCGGCCGACGCCATCGGCGAGGCAGACCTTCCAGAGGGCGCACCCGTCACGGTGATGTTCGATTCGTTCTATCTGTGTCCAACGGTGGTGGAGGCCGTGCGTTTCCGGGGCTGGCACTACATCGGCGTGGGCAAATCCAACCGGCGATTCACGGTGGCCGGACAATCGCACGGCTTGGGAAAGTACGGAACGAACGTTGTGACGCGCAGCGGTCGGTGGATGCCCATCGCGGGGCTGACAAAGACGCGCGAGTACTGCGTGGCCGAGCGGGTCGGCATGCTCAAAGGACTGGGCGAAGTGAAGGTGGTGTTCTCGCGTCGCCGCTGCGATCGCGAGTGCATTGCGTTGGTGACGGACGATGTGTCGCGGACCGCCCGGAGGGTGGTCGCGGATTACCTGTTGAGGTGGTCGATTGAACTGCTGATCAAGGACGAGAAGCAGCATTTGGGGCTGGGCGATTACCGCGTCCTGCGGTACCGGGCTGTGGTTAGACACCTGCACCTGGTCGATGCCGCCTACGCCTGCCTGACCCACGTGGGCCTGCGCGCCCAACGTGCACAAGGCCAAAACAAGACCAAGAATGCGCTGCGTCTGCCGCCGATCCGGCAACTCAAGACCGAACTGCAGCGGGCCATCTGGCGAGACGCCGTCGCGGAAGTCGTGCGCGTGAGTCATGAGAAACGTGTCATCCGGCGGTTGGAGAAACTTATGGTCGCGTGAAAGCGGTCAGTTTGAGTTAACAAGCATTTTCATGCCGCTAGGCGTGCGAGGTCGAGTTCTAGCAATCGTAAGGCGGTGCTCATGACACGATACCCTTTTTGACTGATGCGGTAGTAACGGGTGCTGGTGACTTTGTA
>JANLTA010000516.1:0-2394 GCA_031362705.1 Gemmataceae bacterium
TCTTCGACCCCGGAGGGGTCGTAGTACACCGGCACTTCGATTGATGCTGCGACCCCTCCAGGGTCGAATACGTATCAATTCGCCAGCACCGGTGGTGTCGCTTCGCTCAACCACCGGCTAATAGCGGCGATCCCTCCGGGATCGAGGAACTGTGCGTAATAGTCAACCGAAAAGGGGGAGGGAACCGGAAAATCGACACGATCTTAAGGTCGCTGACGCAGCACCAGGCGTTTTCACCGAAAATCTGGAACGACGCCTATCTCGCGGCCTTCGCACAGGTGACAGGGCTCGCAGCCGTCACTTTCGACCAGGGCTTTGCCCAATATCAATCGATTCCCTGCACCATCTTGGTGTGATGCCGCCTTAGCACGCCCCGCAAGAATGTGCTCGCGCCGGCCCGTTCGTGTTGCCGACTACGCCTTGCGGGCGTTGCGCCGGCGGTAGGCGGCGAAGCCGGCGGCGGCCAAGCCGCACAGGGCCAGCGAACCTGGCTCCGGCACGACTGTGATGTCCACGATCGTCAGGCCCGAGCCGATGGTGTTGATCGAGGTCGTTACACCCGTCGTGAGGTCCAGCGTGAACAGCGTATTGCTGTTCGCCAGGTAGCCGATTCCGGGCGACGTGGCGGCGGTACCGGGTGCGTTGAAGATGTCAAAGCCAACCACTGTTGAGGCAATCAGTCCGATCAGCGGGCCGACGGTGAATAGCGTGCCCGTGTTGGGCGAGGTGCCGCTGCCGGTGAAGAAGTCCAAGCTGCCTTGGGTCACCAGGTTGCCGCTGGTGCCGTCGATCTCGTACAGCGTGGTCGCGCCGTTGGTCCCGCCGCCGGCGTTGTTTCGCGAGTAGGCGATCGCGCGGATGCCCGCCGTCGCCGGGTTCAGGTCGGTGTCGAACCCGAGCGCCCCCGTGCCGCCGGTCGGGATGCGGGCATTGTTGGCGGCCCCGGCTCCGATCACGATCCGCAGCGCGTTGGCTGTCGGGTTGAAGTCGATCATGTACTGGCCATTCGTGCCGGAGCTCGTGGTGTTGATCGTCGTGGCGACTCCGGTCGTCGGGTTAAGGTCGTACACAATCGCTTCACCGGTAGAGCTGGTGTAGCCGAAGCCGATGAGGTGCCCGTCGATGGGGCGGATGTCGATGCCCCGGAGGGCGTTGCCTGATACCAGGCCGGTCACGGGGACGGTACTCGTGATGGTGCCGGGCGTGCTGGCGTTGAACGTGACGAGGGTGTTCGTATTGGTCAGTGCCGTGACGACCTGCGCTCTAGCCCCTGTGGCCAAGGTCAGGATGATGGTCATAGCGGTTGAAAAACGAATCGTTCGCTTCATGGTGGATCCTCCACGGTCAGGGACGAGAATTGAGACCTGACGAGCAGGCTAGCGCTGTTGTAGAAGGGCCGGGGCAGCCGGTCAATCAAATTCGGCGGGCCGTTTTGAGATGAAGGGTCGACAACTGACACTTAGCGGTAGTTTTGATGCAACTCGCCGTCACTTTCCATTCCGTGTCTTCCAGCCCGCGTGATGTTGTTGCAGGATTGCCAGCGCTTCTTCGACGGAGTCTACGCAGGTGGGGATGTCGGCGTCGGCTTCGCCTAGTAATTCCAAGCCGGGTTCGAGCATGTTGTTTTTGGACCAGTCGACCAGTTCAGCCCACATTTTGCCGATGACGATGAGCGGGGTGTCGTAAAGCTTGCGAACTTGCAGCAGTTGCCAGACCATCGACAGTTCAAGCAGGGTGCCGATGCCGCCGGGGACGACGACGAAGGCATCGGAGACGAGCACGAAGTGATGCAGGCGCGAAAAGAAGGTGCGGTGGTTATACACTTGGCCCACATAGGGATTGGCCGACTGCTCGAACGGCAAATCAACACGGATGCCGACGGATTGCGCGAGCGCTTCCGCACCGGCTTCGGATGCGCCTTCATTGGCGGCTTGCATGAGGCCGGGGCCGCCGCCGGTGACGATGGAGATGCCCATTCCCGCAAGTTCACGGGCCAGGTCGCGCACCGAATCATAAACCCAGGTGCCGGGACCGACGCGGGCCGAGCCGAAGATGGTGACGCGGTAGAAGTCTTTCTTCGATGGCCTCAAGCGCGTGAGGTTGTTGACGACTTCCCACAATCCGAGAATGGATTGGGCGACGACGTCCATCGAGGCTTTTTCGTTGGCCAGTGTGACCAGATCAGTCGACGGCGGCGGCGGCAGTTCGGCATCCGGCATGATCAGTACGTCTCGCCTTCAACAAACTTGGCGGCGGCGTCAGTTCGGTATCCGGCATGTTCTTGTCCCGTAGGTGTCTCCGGCGCTGCCGGATTCGTGTACTTTGCGATTACATAGTAGAAAACCGGGGTCAGGAGTATGACGAAAACTGTTTCAACTCCTTGACCCTGTCGTC
>JANLTA010000522.1:0-3587 GCA_031362705.1 Gemmataceae bacterium
AAGATTAGTGGCGCGAAAAAGCAGGAAACATTTGCACGTCTGTTCAACGAGCATAAGGTGCTCACGCCGGAACTGTTAGCAACTTTGGAACAAGACCGGTCTTTCAAAAAGTCAGAAATCGCCGTCCTGCGCACGTCTTTCCGTCTGGCGGAACTGACGTATGGCGATTTTTCCGTCGTCAAAATGCTTAAGGAGGAATTTGACGTTCGTCAACCTGAAAAAATTCATACGCTGGCAAAGAAAAGCGAAAGCGAATGGGTGAACTTGGTTAAGGAAAAGCACGCCGCAGGCGACATTAAGCTGCCCTTCGAAGGTAGCGAAATTGTCGGGCAGAAACTATTTCCGGCAGCGGAGGTGTACGGGAAAATGCTTGAACGCCAGTTTCGAGAGGCGTTCCCGACGACTGCCTTCGCCGGTGGACTGGAGCGAGCCTTGCAAGACGGGGGCGCCCACGGGCTGAGTCGGGCTCAGGACATGGGCAAGTTTCTGGAAGGTCATGAACAGTTTGAGCTGCTGAAGACGCCGGTAGATGATTTTTTCAAGAACAGCACCCACCCTGATTTTCGGTCGCTGGCGAACGATGAAAACTTCCGGCTGGAGGTCAAAGCCGTGCAGCGAGTGTTCAAACTCGCTCCGACCTTTGAGGCGACGAATGCGCTGCTGGCAGACAACCTCCATTCGTCCCAAATAATCTATCGGATGGGCGAGAGCGAGTTTGTGCGGAATTACGCGAGTCGCCCTGGTTTTACAGCGGAGAGCGCTCGGCTGGCTTGGAATCGCGCGGCGGACACGCATGCCGCCGTTCTGACACTTGTCGTCGATCTCAAGTCGCTCGAAGGCGGTCCCCGGGCGTCGCAAAACGATCCCGCGGCGCTTTCGAATTTCCCCAACTGGGACAATCTGTTCAAAACCGGCGACCTGTGTGACTGTGAGCCGTGCCGATCGGTGCTCGGCCCGGCCGCTTATTTTGCCGACTTGCTGATGTTCCTCAGAGAACGCAGGATGGCAAAACCTGGCAGCACGGATAGTTACTCCGCCAAGGATATTCTCTTCAACCGCCGGCCCGATCTTGGCTATCTCGAACTCAACTGCGATAATGCCCTGACGCCGCTGCCGTACATTGACGTGGTCTGCGAGGTACTGGAAGACTCGGTCGCTGCAGGTGAAAACGACATTGAACTCCCCGGCTTTGTCGCCATGCCTCCAGTCGTGGTGAGTGCGACATTAAACAGAATAAAAACGTTTCTAAATCTGAGCAGCGGCAACGCTGAGATTTCGCTCTCGCAGGTCGATCCTGCGGACCCCTACCGTTGGGTCATGCACACCGACAACGTGACCTACCTGTTGAAGAAAAAAGGGCCGCCGACCTCGAATTTTTTTGCCGAAGTTTTGCGCAACACCAAGGCGAGCGCCGCCGAGTTGCGGGCCTATCCGCAATACGTCAATCCAAAATCCTACGGAAAACTGCGGGCAGCGAAGTTTCCGCTCAGCTTGCCGTTTGATCTGTTCGCAGAGGAGGTCAGGGCCGCGTTTCAAATAACTAACCTCCAACGCTGGGACTTGATGCGCACGCTGCAAGGCACCGCTGCGCCCAACAATCCCACTGATGGTGAGATCGCCGCCGAGTATTTCAGCATCAGCGTGGACACTGCCGCGCTGCACTTCAACGGCGTGATGACTGCCGCCCAACGCACAACCTTGCTCACTCATCCCTCGCTGGCAGCCGTAACCCTGATCCCAGCCTACCAGCAAGCCGTCCAAGAACTGTTTCAACAGCCGGGGCGGGCGCCCGTGACGGGTTTGCCCGTAGGCTTCGACTTCCCGACAGCAATCACCGGCGCGCCTAACAATATCCCTATTAGCTACGAGCCATATACTTTCGATGAGAAGCACCTAATCTTGCACGTCGATGCAACGGTCGCCGGCCAGCAGACGGTTTGGGGAGAATCTGGAGCGAGTTGGCTGAATAACGTGGGCAACGTTAAGAATTTTCTCCAAAAAACCAGCCTAGAGTACAACGAATTGCTGACTCTCCTCGACCTGAAGTTTATCAACCCAGCAGGCGACATCAGCATTCACCACCTCGATCCCTCGTGTGACCTGGACATGAAAGTTATCCAAGTCATCGACGAGACCAAGCTCGACCAGATTCACCGCTTCCTGCGGCTGTGGCGGAAACTTCCTGGCTGGAAAATGTGGGAACTTGATCTGGTTATCGGCCACCCCATGATCGGCGGCGGGAGCATCGACGAGCCGTTCCTAATCAATCTGTTTTATTTCAGTGAGGTAAGAAACAAGCTGGGCGGGAACGCGAAGATTGAACAAGTCTGTGCCCTATTCGATAATCTGAACACGGAGACCAGCTTGACCAAGCTGCATGAAAAACGGAGGGAGGCCCTGTACCAAAGTCTCTTCCTGAACAAGAGACTCATCCATCCGCTCGATACTTCATTTGCGGTCACTCTGGTGAACGTGCTCACACCGACGGTCGAAAAAATCGCAACTCACCAGCCGACCGTGCTGGCGGCTCTGGGCATTCGGGAGGCCGACCTGAATCTCCTGAAAGGTCTGACCAAAGTCTCCAATGGAACACCCTATATTACCGACGATCTAACATTGACGAACCTGTCGTTCCTTTGGCGGCATGCCTGGCTGGCCAAGCTGCTGAAATTCAATGCGGCGGACTGGAAGACTCTATTGAAGATTGTGCCAGAAACCGTGCCCATCTTCGCCAATCTCGCAGATGCCCAAGATTTCTTGGAAGCGAGATACCACATCAAAGCCGCTGGTTTCACCCAGGTTGAAGTCGATGCGATCTTGTTTAAAATTTCTCATCGGGATGTGTTTGATCTCGCTTGCCCGAAGGCCGCTCTGGAGTTTTTGGAAGAAATTGAACGGTTGAAAGCCACTGGTTTCACCCTGGACGAACTCAACTGGCTGCTGGCGGCTGATCCCACGGCGAAGGCGGCGTTGAAAGAAGCTGACGCCGCCCGGTTTTTCGCGACACTGCGCAAGGATTTGCAGGGCATCCTGGCAGAATTCACCCCGGCTCAGTACGAATTTCTCGCTGCTGCGACCAACGAAGAGGCTTTGACGGGATTGCTCGCGACCTTGCTGCAAAAATTGAATCGTGAAGAAACCGCCGTCACCTTCTTTCTGAAGACGTTGCGAGGAAGCGTGCAGTTGGAAGCGAGTGTGCAAGGCTTGCCAGCGGGCTTTGCCGTTCCGACTGCGATCACTGCCGCAGCACCCAATGGCCTTGGCATCCCCATCCAATATAGCGCTGGTATATTCCGCTTCTCGGGTCTGATGACGGACACGCAACGGACGACTTTGCTGACGGTGACAGGCAACGCGGCATATCAAGGAGCCATTGAAGAATTTTTCAGAACGCCTCGCCTAGCGGTAAAATTTTTCGAGCCGGTGTTCACGGTTCCGCTTTCCAAACAACCTTCGGAGGTGGATTTCAAGTCGCAACTGCCTGACCAAGTAGCATTAAAAATTGCTTACGATCCCGAGCAGCGCCAGCTGCGTTTCAGTGGCATCATGAGTAGCACTGAAAAGGAGGCATTACTTGGTCTGTCTGG
>JANLTA010000532.1:0-2322 GCA_031362705.1 Gemmataceae bacterium
CGTCGCCTTCACACTGGATAGCGATGTCTATGCCGCCACACGCGCCGGCCTCCCCGACCTGCGCATTGTGGATGAGGCACAAGCCGAAGCACCTTTCGTGATTGAACCCGTGGTCGAATACCGTCAGGAACGATCGCGACAGACATTTGGCACGGACATCGTTGCGCTACAGCCCAACGGCAATGCCATCGAAGTCCACCTGCGGCTGCCGGCCAAATCCCCGGACGCCGAGGGTTTCAGTTTCGCGACTCCGCTCAGGAACTACGAACGAAAAGTACGAGTGTCCGGGTCCGCGGATGGCACGACATGGACGCCGCTGGAGACCAATGGCATCATCTTCGATTACTCACAATACATGGACGTGAGCAGCCGAGAGATCGCGCTGCCGAAAAACAGTTTCCGTGAGTTCAAAGTCACGATCGAAGACATGGCCGACGAAAAGGAATCGCCGTTCAAAGAACTCACGCGATCCTTCAAGGATGCCAAAGAAGACCATCGCGTCGAGCGGACCGTCATCGAGCGCCGGCCGTTCCGCATCGATCGCATCGGCGCTTGGAGCACGGCAGTACGAGAACGAGCCCGGCAAACCACGCTGGTCCGTTACCCGGTTGCGGGGTTCGATGTCAAAGACGATACCGCGAAGAAACAAACGGTTGTCACCGTGCGCACTCGCCGCGAACCAATCACGCGTTTCACGTTGGCGACGCTCAGCCGTAATTTTTCGCGGCGGGTTGTGGTCGAGAGGCTGGCGGCTGTGAACCCCGATCTCCGCAAACAAGGGTCTGGCGCGCACAACGCCCGCGATCCGGGTTGGCAGCCGATCTCGGAGGCGACGATTGAGAATTTCAGTTTCCGCACCCAGAAACGAGAACAGTTGACGATCACTATTCCGGAGCATCGAGAGGAACAGTTTCGCATCGTCATCCACAACGAGGACAACCCGCCACTGAACGTCACCGGCGTGCGGGCGGAAGGATGCGCCCAGCGCGTGGTATTCCTGGCTCAGCCAGCCAAGACCTATCGTGCCTTCTACGGTTCTGAAACCGCTGACACGCCGAAATACGAGGCCGCAACCGTGTTGGGAACCTTGCGACAAGGCAACACGCCGGTCGTGGCGAAGCTGGGCGTTCAGTCCGCGAACACCGACTTCGGCGGAGAACCCAGCCACGCGCTGCGCAACTTGCTTAACAACTGGGTTTTTCTCGGCATTGCACTCGGATTGATGGTGTTCGTGCTGGGTTGGAGCCTGTTTCGCGCCGGCCGGCGTCTGGAGAATCTTCCCAAACCATGACCGACGTGACGTAGGGCGCGTCGGTCACAGCGCTAGCGATTGTACGGATGCTCTTGCACCCAGCGGAAGCCGCGGCTGCGGAGTTGGTAATCTTTCTTAGGCGGTGGTGGGATCCGGCGAAACGTCATGCGCACGGTCTGCCCGTCGAGCGGCCCCTCAAGCACCATGATGTCTGGCTCCGGGAACGTCGGCGCGAGCCGCCCCGCCGGGCCGCCGTCCGCCATTTTGGCCAACACAAGTTCAGTGTGGTCTCGCCCGGTCTTCCGATAAGAAGCTCCCGACCCGTCCTCGAGGCCAAACGTCACCATCCACGGGTTGACGTTGGCTCGAATTGCCGGCGGCATTCCCGGTCCGCCGCGCCATTTGCCTTGACTGAACTGCTGCGGGGGTGGGTTCGCCGTACTTCGCTTCGAGCTGGCCATCGCTAATCGGCGGAAACTGGTCGCACCACACTTTGATAGCGCCATAAATGATCATCTGAAACAACAGGTGGAACCGCACGATCAGCCGCATCCAGGCGTGCAACCGGTCGTAATCCGGAAGGCCCCGCCCTCGCCACCGCCGGTACAAAGCACTCAACGCCGTCCAGAGAATGGTGACCGCGACGGCTAGCGCCAGATCGGTCAGCGCGGTGCAGTAGAAAAACAACCGGTCGCCGGACCCGGACGGATCTGTCGGTGGCTCGACGGTCACGCCGAGCAGGGTCGAACTCACGCGCGGGGTTAACCAATTGTTCGCTTGATCGAGCCAACCACTCGGGGCACTGAGCCAAGACGTACCGGTGGTCACCCACTGCGGCGGTTCGGACGACCACGACTTAGGCCCCAGTTGCTCGACAGCCAGGGAAGCAAGTTGCATTGGGAAAGTAAGAATCACAGGCAGCGAATAGAGCAACCAGTATGCGAAGGCAAACCTCACGAGCACGCTATTGATATGTCCCCTGCCGCGCGCCGCCTGTGGGGATGTCGATGCCTTCCAATAGTTCCTGTCAGAAGAATCCAAGGCTCGACACCCAACTGCAAACGGACTAC
>JANLTA010000421.1:0-2509 GCA_031362705.1 Gemmataceae bacterium
CGTCAAGGGCTCCGCCCAACCCGGCCCGGACCACTCGGCCAGCATCTCGGGCCTCGAAATTTCCGGCGCAACGGTCACGGTGCAGTTCGACGACAACTCCAGTCTCACCGGGCAACTTTTTGCGTTGGAGGAAGGTGCGTCGTTCTACCGCGTCCACTCCGAAGCGACATTGACGGAGGAAGCCGCCTTGCCGGCGCCGAGCATCAGCCTCGTCGGCGTCGCCAGCACGCATACCATCGTCCAGTCCGCCGCCCAGACGGTGCGAATCACCGGCCCGGTGGGCGCTGCGGTGCGACTGCTGCAAACTGAAGTCGCCCTCCACCTCGACGGCGTCCCCGGCGGCGGCTTCGACATTGATCCCTTCGAGGGCAACAAAGTCGTCGCCGTCATGGACTCGACGGCCGTCATCGGCGCCGCCGGCTTCGTCGACTTGGCCGTCACACTAACCGACTCGCTCACCGCTGGCGGCCTGACCTACCTCGCCGCCGTCATCGACCCCGGAGGCCGCACCGGCGCCATGTCCAACGTCCTCAAGATCGCCCTCACCGACCTCCCGCCGGGAAGCAACGCCACGCCGCCCATTCCGGGAGATTTCGACAACGACAACGATGTCGACGGCGCCGACTTCCTCCTCTGGCAACGCGGCCCGGCAACAGTCGACGGCCTGCAAGATTGGCGCGAGAACTTCAGCGTCTCGCCCGATGAAGTCGCTGCAGCAACCGCTGCCTCGGACTCATCCGCTGCGCCCTCGGCCACGGCCGCACTACGCTCGCAGCAATCGAGCGCCTCCGACAACGCCAAGTTCCTGCAATCGCTCGGCGGTACGCCGCACAGCAATCTCATCGACGGAATCTTCGAAGAGATGGGCCGCGGCTTGACTGCTCTTGGCAAGCTCCGAAAGCTTCAGCGCAGATGACTGGGCACTGGGTGCGAGTGATACGGTAGCGAAGCAAGTAGCCGCGAGTATCCGGGCAGGAAAGTAGGCTGTTACCGCCAATACCATCCGTCAAGTTGCATTTCATTGGCATTAATCGTATCGTCAGGGCATCACCCAAGGGCAGGGACCATGCCAGACAGAACCGCCAACCAAAGCTGTCCACACTGTCACGCAAATTACCAAATTGGCCCGGCTCATTTCGGGCGACGGGTGAAGTGTGCCAAGTGCGGTCAAGAGTTCCGAGCATCGCCGCCGCCTCCACCGCCTCCCATCGCGCCGACATTGCAGCCGGTAGACGAATCGCCCAGGTTCGATTTCCGAACTGACCTGCCGCCCCGAAAGCCCCGTGCCGTCAAAAAGACACGGGCACAAAATATCAATGCGGCGATTGTGATTGCCACCGTGGCAATCTTCGGTCTGTTGCTACTCGGCGTCATTGCCGGATCGGGGGACCGTTCACGCTCGCATGATGGGGCAAACCCAATCGTCACGCTGATATTCGGACCAATTCTTGTGGTCGCATTGGGCTTGGCGTATTTCGCACCGTCGATGATTGCTTACTCTCGCGACCATAACAACACGATGCCGATTGCCATAATTAACACCGTATTTGGCTGGACGCTGTTGGGGTGGGTAGCGTGCCTTGCGTGGTCGCTGTCATCCGACATTAAGCAAAGCCGGGTCTACATCAAAAAGGTTATCGTTCGTGCGGATGCTGACGACGATGATCTCGACTTTGATTAGCTGATCTCTGCGGCGCTAATCTCAACTATTTGGTCCGGCGTCACCGCTACGCCGTGACCATCAAAGCACGTGCTGCCGTTGATGCACATACGCTCGCTGTGGACCTTGATCCATAGGTACATTAAAGCAAACGGCGGGACGTGGCTCGGCGAATCGTCGCTAAGAAACTTGACGATATAGGGCCGGCTCCTATCGCGGAATTCTCGCAATAGGCAACTGCTGTACAAGTCATCGTAGCAATTGCAAATATCCTCAATTAGTTCCGGCGTCTTGAGATAGTCATGCGTTCCCATTTCGATTGAGCGGTAGGCAGCCTCAAGCACAAGAATGGCATTCGGTCCTTGGTCGAATTCATATTCCAGCCTTCGCTGGTATTGATCCGCATACGGCCTCTGGCCCAACTCAACGATCCGTCGGAAATCCGCTTTTTCCGTCGCTGATCTGCGAACGCCGATAAGATCAAAGATCGTAGTCCAAACCAATTCGACCGTCTCTGCCAAAGGCAGAATGCCGTGTTGTCGGAACGATTCTGGCGACAAAGCCCGCGTAAGGTGAAACCAATAGATACCGTCGAATTGGCATTCGCCCCCGACAATGGCGTTCCACAAAGCATATGGTGGATCGCCGCTCCACGCATCATTGGGATTAAATTGGCGAAGATCTTGCAGCAATTGCTCTTGTCGGCGGCCAATAATTGCTGCCAATGACGACAAAGCGGACTCGAATGATTGGCAATCGAGGTTTGGCATTGCCGCATTGTATCGTTGCGTAGGTTCGTCTCCAAAACGCCTGCCGCATAGGATGGTACACGTAAGCCGCAACGAAACT
>JANLTA010000630.1:0-2678 GCA_031362705.1 Gemmataceae bacterium
GTCGCCGGAAACCACGGAAGGCCGGCAGGGCTTCATTCACCCGTACCACATCGATGGTGGCGTGGCCGAAGTCACGATCGGTTTGTTGCTTCGCGATTTCATTACCGCCAAGCTCGGCGAGGAAGCGGAGTTGTTGCGATCAATAGCGATGTTGTTGGAGCTGGAGTTTCCCGGCGCAAAAGTAGAAGTGGCCGTCGCCAAGCAATACCGCAACATGGCCGATGGTGTTGCTAAAGAGCCGCGGGCCATGAACTACGCAATCGAGGCGATGAAACGGGCCGGCTGCGACCCTAAGATTCTATCCATTCGTGGCGGCACCGATGGGTCGCAGCTCACTGAGAAGGGTCTGCCGACGCCGAATTTATCAACGGGCGAACATAATCCGCACTCGCCGCTGGAATGGACGTGCCTCGAAGAGATGCAATCGTGTGTGAAGACGCTGGTGGCCCTGGCTGGTGTGTGGGCGGAGAAGGGTTGATTTCTGATTTCCTTGATGGCGTTCAGTATCAATGGCTGCCCTGTTCAAAATTCCCCTCCCTCGAAGGGAGGGGTAGGGGAGGGATTCAATGCTCGCCTACCCATGCAGTTGCGTCACGTGACGCGATCGTATCAAAAATCCCTCCCTTAACCCCTCCCTTCGAGGGAGGGGAATTAAACAAAATGCCAAATGAGTCAAGACAATCCGGTATTAGCCGCTATTGTCCGATGTGACCGGTTGTGAGTTCTTTCACCAACTCCTTGGCGTCGTACACGGCGGTGAGGGCATGCAGCACGCCTTCACCGTGCACGGCGATATGGCGGGCCTGCACGTCGGTGTAAACGAAGTTGCGGATAAGCCCGTGCCGGTTGCGGTCGAAGTTAATGCCGACCAATTCGCCGGCACGATTGAGGACCGGGCTGCCGGAGTTGCCGCCGATGGTGTCGGCTGTTGAGACGATGTTGAACGGCGTTTCGAGCTTGAGCGACTTCTGCGCTTTCTTCCAGCGCTCGGGAATGACGAACGGCTCACGATGCTGCTGCTGTTCGGCCCGTTCAAACAACCCCGCGAATGTTGTCTGAAAAGGAACTTTCTGGCCATCGACGTCGTAACCGTTCACGGTGCCGAACGCCAGACGCAACGTAAACGTCGCATCGGGGGCGATGGACCGGCCGAACTTGGAGAAGCGCACCTTGGCGATCTTGGCGTAGGCCTGGCGTTCGGGTTCTTCGACTTCGCGCTCAAATCGCATTCGCGCGACGTTGCCGAGCGGCACCTCAAATGCGGCTAGTCGTATCATTGTGTCCGTGCTTTTCCTGATGGCGTCGATTCCGCCTTCGAGCAATTTGCGCCGTTCGGCGACGTCGAACAGCTTGCAGCCATCGACCAGCTCGGACGCCCTGGCACCGGGCGGTTTCTCATTGAGGATCTCCTCAACGTACTTATGCTCGCAGCCGAGATGCTCGGTGAGAAACGTCAGGGATGCCGCCAGCTTGACCTTCTCGAGCGCTGGCTCGATGGGCGCCGGCGAAAAAAGCTGGAACTTCAGCGACTCAAGATTGGAGTCGCGATATTCTCGGAACCGTTCACCGCTGGGCTTGGGCAGTTCGAAGGCCATCCGGACCAGGTGCCGCGCGATGGTGTACAACTCGGAGACAAAGCCGTCGCCGCGCTCGAACAGGGAATACTCCCGCCCGGAGGAAGTCAATTCAGCCAGCACCACGGACATGGCATCCCAGGCCCTGACGTAGGGATCATGCTTTCTGAGCAATTCTTCGTCGTCGCGCTTGCGTTGCATAATGACCGGGTCAAGGAGACCCTGGTACTGTCCGGACATCGCCTTCCGCGCGTTGGCATACCGATGCAAGTCCGTGGCGGCCATTCGCCGTTCGTCAGGGCCGCGCTCGGAAAACTGCGAGAGCGCCGCCTCCATCGCCCGCAATCGGCCAAGCGCATACGGATGGCTATGATCGCGCCGGTACTGCAGTTTGCCCACTGTCTCCAGTCGATTGGTCGTGCCCGGATGGCCGCTGACGAAAACGAGATCGCCCTCCACCGGGAACTTACTGGCCCATGGAAAGTAATGCTGCACCTTGGCCGGTTCGTTGTTTTCATATGCGCGAAAGAAGCAGACGTCGAAGCCAAAGCGCGGGTACTCGAAGTTATCAACATCGCCTCCGAACGCGGCTGCGTTCGATTCCGGAGCAAATACCAAGCGCACGTCGGTGTACTTCTTGTAACGGTAAAGGTGATAAAGGCCGCCCTGATACAAGGTGACGACATCGCTACGCAGGCCAGTTTTATCCAGCGATTCCTTCTCAATCTTGGCCATCACCGCGCGGCGGGCAGCCACGGCTTCTGCGGGCGGCAAGCTGGCCTTCACCGCGTCTTCCACACGATTGGTCACGTCTTCAATCGATTGCAAGACGTTGAGCTCTAGATCGGGGCATTTCAACTCGTCGGCACGGGATGCGGCGATGTAACCATCTTTCAACAAATCGCGGCGGGCCTTTGAAAGCTTCTGCAGTGAGTCCGCGCCGATGTGGTGATTGGTGACGATCAAACCCTGCGGGGAGACGAAACCGCCGGAGCCGCCGTTATTGAATCGCACCGATGCCTTCATCGCCCGGTCGAGCCAGGCATCGGTCAGGTCGAATTTGTATTTCTCTTTGAGCAAGGCCCGCGGTGGGTCGTTGACTAG
>JANLTA010000632.1:0-2102 GCA_031362705.1 Gemmataceae bacterium
CCAAGGCGACCTCGGCAAAGACGGCCAAGTCAATTGGCACCACCAAGGCGGCACACCCTACGTACCATCGCCAGTCCTGGTCGGGGACCATGTCTACTTTACCGGTGGCAACAGCAACCAACTCACAATCCTCGATGCACAAACCGGCAAGCCCGTACTCGCCAACGAACGCATCCCCGGCGTCCGCCAATTCTACGCCTCACCCATCTACGCCGGCGGCCGCCTCTACTTCACCGACCGCGACGGCATCACCGCCGTCCTTAAGCCCGGGCCGAAAATGGATGTAATTGCAACCAACAAACTTGGCGAAGCGGTCGATGCCTCACCGGTAGCCGTCGGAAAGCAACTGTTTCTCCGCGGGGAGAAGAATCTGTATTGCATTGAGGCGAAGGAGTGAAGGCGGAGTTCTTGTTTCGTTGCTAAACACGATAAACTCACATCATCATGCGTTGGCGTTACCTGATCCTGGGCATCTTCCTCGCCGTGCCACTGGCGACCGCGCTTCAAGTTTGGCCGCAGCTACCGGTGTTTCTCATTCCCGACGGGCGACAGTATCTCGTGGATGATCCGGCAAATCGGCAGCTATTGTTTTATTTTGACAGCGGCGACAATTTGCCTCCAATTATTGAACGCTACGACGCGGATTCGGGTCGACTTTTGTCCATACTTCCGTTGTCCATTGCTGAAAAGGATACGACTTCGAAGTGGGCGATGGTCGATTCCGCTATGATCTCCAGCGATCTTGGAACGATCGGCGTGTTCAACTTAGGCGTACCGTTAAACGAAACGTTCTTGCGGATGAACGTGACATTCTTTGACGCGTTGACGGGAAAGCGTCATGCCAGAGAATCCACGTTTCTTGTTGCTCATCGAAAGGGCTTTTCACCTAATGGCAAGTGGTTTGCTATGGTGCAAGGTCGCGGTCAATTGACCATCATCGATACGAAAAGCTGCCGGACTCATTGGCAAGTCGGCTCGCCAAACGTTGAATCTTACCAAACTGGCGTCTGTTTTTCTCCGGACAGCCGATATCTGCTTTACCAATGGGCAGTCGATGACGACTCAGCCCGTACTCTTCATCTCTTGAATCTCGAATTGCGCCAAATCGAGGCAACATTTCAATTACCGCCAGGCCGATGGCTTTGCGACTGGCGCGGCAACGATCTGTGGAGTTTTGAGATGATGCCATATCAGCCATATTCGAACCCGGTGCGCCGATATCGTCATGCGTTCGACGGTAGGACTCTTGGTGCGGGCGTTGCGGACCCACTTTTGGTGAGAGAGTACATCGAAACTCAGATCCCTGATCGGCTTTTCGAAACGGACTCCTGGGCCGGCCAGTTCGAGACACATGCGCCACGCCAGCCGGACTGGGCTCCACTGCTCGAAAGACTTCAAGATTATTTCGGCTTAAGATTCGTTCGCACACCCGCGGCAATTTATTCGGGACGTGTGCGCATAATTGATCGATCAACCAAGACAGTCATGTTTGAAAAGGGCGTGCCTGATACCAGGCAATGCAGACTCGCTATGGATGGCAAATTGCTAATCGTGAACACCAAAGAAGATTCCTTCGATCATGACCTGTTCGCGGCACCGCCGACCACGCGAGAAAAACCCCCGAAACCGTTCGAAATCTACCGCACCGACATCTGGCCCCGCTGGATCTGGACCACGCTCGGCACCGGTTGCTTACTGGCTGCGTTCGCGCTATTGGCTCGCTGGCGGCACGTGGTGATTCGCCGCCGACGTCTTGGCGAGCCGGGAGCGTGAGCGACCGGAGAAAGCGCCCGCCATTGGTCAGCAACTCGCCATGCGGAGAGCGCCTCCTGCGGACGCTCACGCTTCCGGCTCGTCAATGCCGAGCTGCGCTCGTCAATCTTGGCGAGTCCCGGCGCGCCGGGATAAGCCCGACGTGGAGTCTGAAGTGTCGTGAAAGCCAAGACCACGTCGTGCTGACGCATCGACGCTCGCCAGAAACTAACGCTGCTGCCGGGTCTCCGACCCGGCTGCGGCTTCGACCGTAGGTCTCCTCTTCTTGTGCCCAGTGCCCCGCCGCCATGCCACGATGTGCCGCCTTTCGGTGAATTGCGGAATTCTGG
>JANLTA010000667.1:0-6476 GCA_031362705.1 Gemmataceae bacterium
AATCCCTCGATTGGGTCACCCCCGATGAATGACGCAACTACCTCCGCCACGCTGGCTACACGCTAGAATGAAAATCAAAATGCTCTAGCTCGCTTTGAAGTGTGCATATTCTCAAAGATGGTTTTCTTTGTGCTTCCTTTGTGCCCTTTGTGTCTTTGTGGTTGGTCTTAAGAACTCACCACAAAGGGCACAAAGAAAACACAAAGAAGACTGAACTACCGGTAGCATTCTAACTTAAGCCATTGGGGCAGCCCGCATCATTCCTTGCTCGGTGTTCATTCATGCAATGGCGCGCTCATTTCGCCCCGGTGGCGATTGTCGAGTTGATTGCGGTCGCACGCCGGTGGCAGACCTATGTCGCACGGGCCGGGCTGGTGTTGGCACTTGGATTGACGTTGGGCCTGGTTTGCCTCAGTTATCAATCCGGTGTGTTGTTAATCGGCGGCCATCTGAAGCTTCGTGAGTATGCCGAGGCGGGAACCAACTTCGCGGTGGCCGTGCTGAGCGTGCAGTTGGCGCTCGTATTGTTTGCCGCGCCGGCTGGTGCGGCCGGGGCGATCTGCCTCGACAAGACTCGCGGCAATCTCACGCTGCTGCTAGCCAGCGATATGACGGCCTTTGAGTTCGTCATTGGCAAACTCTTTGGCCGGCTGCTGCCAGTCCTGGCGCTGGTGATCGTGTCTGTGCCGGTGCTGTTCATCACCTCGTTCCTCGGCGGCATCAATGCCGAACTCATCGGTGGCGGCTTCGTTGTGTTAGTGGGCGCAGGTGTACTCGGCTCAGCCATCGCGTTGCTGATGTCGCTGTACGTTGGCCGCACGCACGAGGCGTTGCTGCTTTCGTTTTTCTTGCTCTTTGGCTGGATGATCCTCAAGCCGCTCGCGGGGTTCATTCCAGCACTTCCCGGCACCGGTCCGATCGCACGCTGGTTGTGGGCCACGAACCCGGTGACACTCCTGTTGGCTCCGCTGGAACCAAAACTCGGCGTCGGGCTTTCTGACTATGTTCTCTACCTCACTTGGACCTTTGGCTTAGCGACGATCATCACATTGTTGGCCATCGTTCAATTGCGACGTGTCGTCCTCCGTCAGGCCAATCGCCCCATACGGCTGCGCGGCGCAAAGTCATTTCATCGCCAACGAGCACCGAAATTATTGGATCGTGACCCGTTGCGCTGGTATGAGCGCTATCGCAATCGGCCGTCGTTAATGGCACGAATGACACGTTTGCTCATCGTTCTGGTCGCCCTCACCGCTACTGCCGCGGCAATATTCCTCCCACCATTGTTCCCAGGCTTTGATGATTTGCCGGCATCGGCATGTGCGGCGATGGTGGGAATTGGCTTGCTGCTCGTCGTGATACGAGCCGTGAGTTCACTAGCAGACGAACGGTCGCGCGGCAGCCTCGACATCTTGGCTACGACGCCGTACACCACGCCAGCCATACTCTGGGCCAAGTGGCGAGCGGCATTTGCAGTGGCACCCTGGTTATTACTCTTGCCGTGGCTCATCGCCTTTGCTGTATGGTGGCAACGCTCGTACCACTTCAAGCGCTACGCCAATTACGTCAACTTTGCACCCGATGCGGTTTCTGAACTCATTATGCTGTCTTCGCGACCTTTCGTTTGTTTTGCGTTATTGATGAGCATTTTGCTGTTTGTGGTCATGCTTGGTGCTCGGTGCCGAGTCGTGTTCGCAACAGTGACCGGACTGACAGCATTTATGATCCTGATCATCGCGGCCACATGGTGGGAACAAAAGACATACGACAGTCAATTCAGATCCGATGTGCGCGGGTCGATCGTGGTTCTCGCTGAACTTGTACTGGTGTTTTGCCAACCGCTCGCTTGTGCGGCCATGTTGACAAGTCTTGGTCTGTTCCTGGCGTTGCAGATGAAGAACTTTGGCCGGGCCGTCGGGCTGGCCACCGCTTTCTACATTGGATTGAGTCTCGGATGGGTCTTTTTCTTGCGCTTGTTGGGTGCGAGCGGCAACATCATGATCGAATTGCAGATGCTTAGCCCTGTAGTTGCAATCGGAATGCTCATCGAGGCCCTGCGTCAGCCGTGGCCCAACGATGGAATAATTCTTGGCGCTGTGATTAGCATTGGCGTCAATTTGGCCGCGGCGGCCTATTTCTACAGCATCTGTCTCATCATCGCCAATCGCAAGATGGGTCGCATTTCCCGCACGGAGTCGCGACCGATACCCCCGATCGAGGTCTCGCGGTCCGCTCCGCAGACTTCGCGTCGGGGCTAATCGCCGTCTTTCCTGTGGCGGGCGTTTGGGGTAGACTGCCGTCAAGGAAACTACCATGTCCAAACGCATCGCATTCACTTTGATTGAGTTGCTCGTTGTCATCGCCATTATTGCGATCCTGATCGGTTTGTTGTTGCCGGCGGTGCAGAAAGTTCGCGAGGCGGCCCAGCGGATCAAGTGCCAGAACAACTTGAAGCAACTCGGGCTGGCGACACACATGTTTCACGACACGCAATTGGCGTTTCCGCAGGCGTACGACAAGGCACTACCCTGGTCGGCCCCGGACAATGCCAATCGGCGCTCGTGGATGGCGTTGATATTGCCGTACATCGAACAGGATAATTTGCTGCGCCTCGGCGTGACGGGTTATGCAGGCGTCGTCGTCAAGATCTTCGGTTGTCCGTCCGATCCGCTCGAAGGCCGACTCGGCATGTTCACCGGGTTGCCACCCGGCGCATTGACTGATTACATCGCCGTCGATGGCAGCCGTTATGCGGCCACGGGCGGAGCCGCGTTCGGTATTGGCTTGCCCATCGATGGTGTCATGTATGGTGGCTCGAAAACTAAGATGAGCGATATTACCGATGGCACGAGTCAAACCGTGATCGTCGGCGAACGGCCACCCGCTTCCAGCACGAGTTGGGGTTGGTGGACGTGGGGACCGCTGGATTCCGCGATGGGCGTGCAGAACTTTGCCCCCGACCCGCATGGCAACCCCTGTCCGTTGCCGCAAAAATATTCACCGGGCAAACCCGGCGTCGAATGCGATGCCCTGCACTATTGGAGCCTGCACCCCGCCGGTGCCAACTGGTTATCAGCCGACGGCTCCGCCCGGTTGATCGCTTATTCCGCGGCCAATGTGATGCCGGCGCTGGCCACGCGAAAGGGCGGCGAAGTGGTCGGGGATTATTGAACCGGTCTCGTTAAATTGGTCACGAATATCATCACATTTGCTATAGTGGCGTTGCTATGCCGTTGATTCTTGATCCTGAGACGACGCCGCTCGACCTGCACGGTCGGCTGGCGAAATTGCGCCGCAAATCGCGCGGCGTGGCGGCGCTGGCCGGCGGCATGTTGTTGGCGGCAGCGGTCATTGCCGTGGTGGCGGTAGTTGCCTTTGCCGACCGGCTTGTTCACTTGCCGGCACCGCTGCGTGCTGCATTGTTGGTGGGTCTCGTTGTTGGCATCGCATTCGGCATCCGCCGCTGGATTGTCGTACCGTGGCGATCAGCCGGCGATGAATTGGCACTTGCGTTGCAAGTCGAACATCAGGTGCCGGGGCTGCACGATGCCCTGGCCAGTGCGGTGCAGTTCGCGGTTGATGATGCGACATCACCGGCGTTGCGTGAAGCGACGACACACTTTGCCGTTGATCGCACCCGTGGCATGGACTTCACGGAACTGGTCGAACAAAAGCCAGTCACACGGGCTGGCCTGTCATTATTGGTCGCAGTTTTCGCCACAGTGATATTCGCGCGTGGCGGCCTGGCGACAGGCATCGCGCGGTTGTTCGATCCATACGGAAATCACGCATGGCCCACCAAGACACTGTTGTCCGTGGTCGCCAACGAAGCGATTGCTCGCGGCGAACCGTTTGAGCTGCAAGCCAAACTCGGCGGCGTCTGGCCCGATCGATTGACGTTGATGCTGGCGCTCGATCGTGCGGTGCCGACTGAGCAGTCGTATGCGGTATCAGCCGAGACATCGGACATATTGATTCGCCTGGAGCCTGCTCGAGTTCCGCGTTCGTTTCGCTATCGTGTGACGGCGGGCGATGCTGACACCGAGTGGCGTAACGTGGCAGTTACGGTACCGCCGGAATTGGTGCCTTTGGATGGCCGGCCAACGCCGCTCGTCCATTTGACGTATCCGCAGTACAGCGACTTGCCGGCGCGTGATTTACCCGATGGTACCGGCAGCATCGAAGCCATACTCGGCACGGTGATGCATATTCGTGCCGCTACCGACCGGCCGATTGAGCGGGCATCGTTGCAATGGCAGCCATACACACCGCTGGCGGCTGCATCAATGGCGGCACTGGCGTTTGCCGCTAACTGCGCTACCACGGCACTAGGCGAAATCCCCGCGCTACACGCGCTGACCGCACCAATGCCGTTTGCCCTTGCTACGGACCGCATTCGATTCGCCAATGACTTCACGCCGCTAGTGAGCGGCTCGTACGAGATGATATTCGTGGACGCCGCCGGCTTGGCGGGTCGCCGACGCTTTGACGTGCGAGTGTTGCCCGATCCGTCACCGATGGTGGTGATGGAGCAACCGTACTCCGGCGGCGAAGGTATGGAATTGATGCCGAGTGCTTCATTTGAATTGAAAGCTCTGATCGATGATTCCATGTTCGCGGTGCGGCGGATTCGCCTCGAATATCGCACACAGCCGAACGAACCAGTCCGTACACTGTCGCTTTATGACGGCGATGCCCTGGACGTGGCACTGCCCCGCTTGTTGACGCTGGACACGAATGTTCGCCAGCGCTTGAGACCGACGCGCATTGCGATTGATCGGCGCGTGTCACTGTCGAGCTTTCAGCACGCGGAGGGCAAGCCGCTGGCCATAGGCGATAAGTTGACTGTCGCGGTGATTGCCGAAGACTTCGATGACGTATCTCCGACCAAGCTGCCCGGTCGCAGTCATGATGTGGAGATCAAGATTGTCGGCCGAGATCGCTTTGAAGCGCGGGTCAACCAGGCCCGCACCGAGATCGCCAAGGCATTAACCGAATTGCACAAGTTGCAGGCGGAAGCCCTGGACCAGTCGGCATTGGCGGAGTTGAAGCGCCGGTCCACCGGGCAACTCGGGCCGGAAGACCGCAATCGCATTGCGCGGTCCGAGTCGTTGCAACAGCAAGTTCGCGAGCGGCTTGGCGATCAACGAGATGGTTTGGTGGCGGCGGCCGAGCGATTGCGACAATTGGTGATGGACAATCCCGGCGCATCGCCGACGCTTCGCGCACAAGCCGACCGACTTGTCGCCGAGTTGGAGCGGCTCGCGCGCGAAGTGCTCGAACCCGTCGCGCCGTTATTGGCCACAGCACGTCAGGAAAGTGAGACCATTCCGCCGACAGAGCGCTCGACCGGTGCGCTTCCCGACGCCGTGCAACGGCAGCGCGATGCCGAGCGGTCCATGCAGAATCTGTTGGATCAACTGCAATCCGGCCAAGTGGTGGCGGCATTGGCCGCCGACGCCGCGGCGCTCGCATCCGAGCAGCAACTACTTTCGCGGCAACGTGCCGAACTCGCGCCGCAGCTACCGGCGGGTGCCGACCCCAAGTCGCTCCCCGAATCGGATCAAAAAGCGCTCAAGCAACTGCAGGAGAAGCAGGAGCAGTTGGCGCGAAGAGCCGAGGCATTTCAACGGCAGCTGGATACCCAGGCATCCGCCACCGCCAAGGCTGCTGACGATGAAAAGCTGCGCTCGCGAACATTGGACGATTCCATTGGTGACACGCGCGACCCGCGCAAGGCGGGCGAGTTGCGCCGCGAGTCGGAGAAAGCGGCCGACAAGGCGGAAAGTCTGCGTCAGGAAGCCGACGCATTGAATGAAGCTCGCAATGCCATGCGCGGCGGCGACAACGATGCCACGTTACCGGACCAAATGAACCGGGCGGCAGAAGCGCTCGCTCGCAACCGCCTGGGTGAAGCACAACAACGGCAGGACGCGGCCAACCAGCAACTCGACCGTGTACGAGAGGCACTGCGCGATTCAGACATTCCCGAAGCCGAACGCATCGTTAAAGAGCGACTTCGGGCCGAGAAACAAGTCGAGAATCTGGTGCGCGACCAGGAAAAGTTACAAGAACGTACGCTGGCGGCGGAAAAACAGGCCGACCAACTGTCGAAGAAAAAGCAATTGGAAGAGTTGGCCCGTGAAGAAGAACAACTGGCCGAACGCGCCACCGACATGGCTCGCCAACTGCGGCGCGAAGGGCAATCGGCCGCGGCTCGTGATCTGGAACGTGCCGCCAGCAATATGGACCGTGCCCGCGCACAACTGGAACGCGGACAACCGGCGGCATCCGAGCAAGACGATGCGCTGGAACGTCTCGACGATGCAGCCGAGCAAACTCGGCGCGACCGCAAAGATGCCGAGGATCGCTTGCAACGCGAGAAAATGCTCAAGCTCGCCGACCGGTTCAAGGGAATGGCAGACGGGCAAGCCAACTTGTCAGCCGAGACGAACCGACTTTTCGATACCGCCAAA
>JANLTA010000432.1:0-4843 GCA_031362705.1 Gemmataceae bacterium
CATCACACGCCGCCGGGTTGCGGCAACGATTGCAGTGTTACTGTTCCTGCTTTGGTGGTTATGGCCAAACGGGCAATTGGCCCATGTTCAAGCACTACAGCGCGAGATGGCCGAGGCGGGGCAGGCTTTGACACCGGAGCAACGCCGCGAAAAAGGCCAGCAGTTGCGGGCCGCGATGGACAAACTCACGCCGCAGCAGCGCACGCAACTGCGTGGCGACTTCCAAAAGCGAATTGAGCAGCGGATGGCCAGCTACTTCGCGATGTCACCGAAGGAAAAGCAGCAGCATCTCGATCAACAAATCACTCAATCACAACAGATGACGCAACAAGGGCCGCCCGGCGGTGGCGGTCCCGGTGGTCCGGGCGGCGGTGGGGCGGGTGGCCCGCCGGGGGGCGGTACCTCTGAAGACAAGGAACTCCGCCGGCAACAGCGCCTCGACAACTCTTCACCGGAGTTTCGCGCGCAGATGGACCAATATCGAAAGGACATGGCCCAACGCCGCCAGCAACTCGGTCTGCCGGCCACGCCGCCGCGCGGTGGTCGAGGTTAAGTGTCGCTATGCTTGTTGCTCCGCTAGAATGGGGTGATGACCAGCGCCGTCGCGCCGACAACACGGACCACGCTTGATGTCGTGCCGCCGCGCAATGCGGGGCACGGTGTTGAATACGACCGGTTCCTCGACTGCATTCATTGCGGCCTGTGCCTGTCGGCGTGCCCTACGTATGAAGTGCTGGGCACGGAAATGGATGGCCCGCGCGGCCGCATCTATTTGATGCGCGCGGTCACCGATGGGCGGCTTGATGTTGATGCCGCCGTGCGCACGCATCTTGATCTTTGTCTCAATTGCCGGGCCTGTGAAACCGCGTGTCCTTCCGGCGTGAAGTACCATCAAATTCTCGAACCGTTCCGTGAAGGGTTAGCCAAGCGCTTGCCGCCGAAGCCGCTGCCGTGGTTGCAACGATTGGCGATGGAACGAGTTTTTCCTTATCGCGGTCGCAGCCGCGTGGCGCTCGCACCGCTACGCATGATGCAGAAACTCGGCCTCGGTGGAGCAGTGCGACGATTGGTGTCGTTGCTGCCCGAATCCGTGCGAGCGATGCACGAAACGCTGCCGGAACTCGCGCCACACTATGGTCGGTTGCCCGAGGTCTTGCCCGCCGAAGGGAAACGCCGGGCGCGCGTCGCGCTGTTTCTCGGCTGCGTGGCCGACGGCGTGTATCCGCAGACGAACTATGCGACCGCGCGAGTGTTGCAGCGCAACGGCTGCGAGGTGTGGATTCCGCGCTCGCAGGGCTGTTGCGGCGCTTTGGATTATCACAACGTCAATGAGTCACGAGCCGAGGCGTTCGTCCGCGCCAATCTGGAAGCATTCGGGTTTGGTCACGCCAACCTTTCCGAACCCGATGCCATCATCACAAACGCGGCCGGCTGCGGGGCGATGCTCAAGGACTACGCCCACATTTACCGTGAAACTGATTTCGCCGACGCCGCCCGCAAATTCGCTGGCAAGGTCAAAGACATCAGCGAATTCCTGATCGGGCTGGGCATGGTGAAGCCAACGCATGCGGTGCGCATGAAAGCGACTTATCACGATGCGTGTCATTTGCGACATGCTCAACAGATCTACGCCGAACCACGCCAACTGCTTGCCGCGATACCGGGATTAGAATTGGTGTCGCTCGGTGAATCCGAGTTGTGTTGCGGGGCCGCCGGAAGTTACAACCTCACCCAACCCGAAATGTCGGCTCGGCTCGGCGAGCGCAAAGCCGAGCGGATTCTGGCCACGGGCGCCGATGCCGTGCTCACAGGTAACGTCGGCTGCCTGTTGCAAATCACCAAACATCTGCGACAAACAAAGCCGAACCTTGAAGTGCTGCATCCGGTCGATGTGCTATGGCGCGCCTACGGCGGAGGCGGGAAGCCATGAACGGCACGCGGTTCGTTTTGGTCATCGTGTGGTTCTGCCTGGCAGGCTATTTGCTGTCAGTCGATCCCGGGCGAGGAGCATTAGGCCCGTGGACTGGTTGGCTCGCGGTATTGTTTGCGGTGTATAATCTGGTGCGCTGGTGGGCGAGCCAGCCACAGGGTTTGCCGCCACCACCGCCGCACAAGCGACGCCGTGCCCACGACCCGCCACCATATATGGACGAGTACAACGCCGAGTTTGATTTCAACAAAGATCAATCGCAAGGCAAAGCGAGTTGATCACAAGGGACCATCGCTAGTGACATTCGACGTACAACGCAAGCAACTCAGTATCCGCCAGGAGCGGGCCGTGCTGGTCAGTGTGTCGCTGCCGGAGCGGCCGTGGCTCACGACTGACCCGCTGGAAGAATTGAGCGGTTTGGCATCGACGGCCGGGGCCGCCATCGTTGGCAGCCTGCTACAGAAACGGCACGGCATTCATCCCGGCACCTACATCGGCCAAGGAAAAATCGAAGAGTTGAAGCAACTCGTCGAGGCCAGCGATGCCGACGTGGTGCTGTTTGACAACGATCTATCGCCGGGTCAGATTCGTCGGTTGGAGCAGGCCGTCAAAGTCAAAGTCCTTGATCGCAGTGAGTTGATTCTCGACATCTTTGCCACTCGCGCACAAACCCACGAAGCCCGGCTACAGGTCGAGCTTGCGCAATTGGAATACGCGCTGCCTCGTTTACGCAAGATGTGGAGCCACTTGTCGCGACAGGTGGCCGGTGCGGCCAGCATCGGCATGCGCGGCCCCGGTGAAACGCAGCTTGAAGTGGACCGCCGGCTGGCCGCCACGCGCATCCGCGATCTGAAAGCGAAACTCTCGGCCATTCAGAAACGTCGTGAGCGCGAAGTCGCCGCCCGCAAAGGTGAACACACGATTTCACTGGTCGGTTACACCAATGCCGGCAAGTCCACGCTGATGAACGCACTCACCGGCGCTGATGTGCTGGCGAAAGACCAACTCTTTTCCACGCTCGACACGCGCACCCGGCAATGGCAGATCAAGGACTTTGGCCGAGTGTTGTTGAGCGACACCGTCGGTTTCATCCGCGATCTGCCTCACCATCTCGTGGCATCGTTCAAAGCCACGCTAGAAGAAACGCGCCAGGCCCGGCTGCTCATTCATGTAATCGATGCGTCGAACCCGGTGGCCGAGGACCAGATTCACGCCGTCGAGTCCGTCTTGAATGAGTTAGGTTGCGGCGATCGGCCCGCACTGCTGGTGTTGAACAAGGCCGACCGCGTTGCCGACCCGGCGTTGTTAGCGGCGCTGATGAATCATCATCCAAAAGCAGTTGTCGTCAGCGCGGCCACCGGCAAAGGTCTCGACGAATTGCGTGATGCCGTTGTCGAAGCGCTCACCGATCAATTCGTAACCGCGGAGATCACCATGCCCGCCGCCGACGGACGCGGGCAGGCATGGTTGGGCGCACATGCGGACATTTTTCGTCAACAGTATGTCGAGGATAATGTCGTTATCCGTTGTCATCTTCCGAAGCACCTGTTGCCGCGTTTGGCCGGGCCAGGTGTCACGGTCAAGTTCTTGGAGAGCAATTCGTAGCCGTATTCGCCAGAATACGGCGAGAGGACCGCCCCATCAGCCGCATTCTTGCGAATGCGGCTACACAACTGGCAAAGTTGCCTTATTCGCTCAAGTTGCCCTGTCCCCCGGATCGAATCTAATTGCAGCCGGCCGGGCGTCCGCGCCGCCGGTGGGGATGCCGCGCGGACAAGGAGGAGAAGGAACGCGATGCCCAGCCGACGCCGCGTATCGTCTTACCTCCGCCACTGTTTTACGGGCAGCATTTTTGCTGTCGGCTTGAGCATTGGCGTGGCCCAGGCTCAAACGCCGCCGCCGCCCGGTGTCGTGGAACATCATCAGAAATCAGCGGTACTATCGATACCATTTAACGGCAGCGTCACCAACTCGCGTGTTCGTGATGTCGAACTCTACGTCTCGACGGATTCGGGCCGATCATGGACATTCGCAACGCAATTACCGTTTAGCGGCGAGCGCGAACGAAACAAGTTTCGCTACACCGTGCCGAACGACGGCACTTATTGGTTTGCCGTGCGCTCCGTCGATGACAACAATCAGGGCACCCCGCAGTCGCTGGATCGATTCCAAGCCGGTCTGATCGTCCATGTGGATCGTCGGCCGCCGTTGATTCAATTGAAGGCGGCCGCGCCGACGCGGCCTTCTGTCGTGGGCGTCGAATGGGACGTGCGCGAAGAGCATTTCGACCCGAGCCGCTTTACACTGGAGTATCGAGTGCCGGGGCAAGGCGATTGGGCGCTACAGGCCGTTGACGCCAAGGCGACCGGAACGCAGTATTGGGAACTGACCACGGCACCCAAGATCGAAGTTCGCCTTAAGGTATCAGATAAAGCGGGTAACGAAAGTGAAACATCGCTGATGCTGCTGCCCGGCGGCGGTGGCGGTGTCAGCACCAGTGGCAACACAGGCAATAGCCCGAGTACCTTCAACGACGCGAATCCGAATTCGGGAACCGGCTCAAACAACCCCGCGCCGACGCCGCAGCGGTCGAACACGAGTTTCGTCAATAGCACCAATATCGCGATTCCGTTCCGCATCTCCAACGTCGGCGTGTCCGGCGTGCCGGTGATGGACTTGTGGGTCACGCGGAACATGGGCCGCAATTGGCAGAAGGTGCCTCGGCCAACCGATGACCCCGGGTTGAATCTGCCGACCACACCCGGCGAAGGCGAGCCGGTCACCAAGCAGTTCACTTACAACGCTCCAGGCGAAGGTCTCTTCGGCTTTACAATTATCGTGCGCTCCGGCGTCGGCATCGGCGATGCCGACCCGCGCCCCGGCGACCAACCCAAGAAACTCGTGGAAGTTGAT
>JANLTA010000720.1:0-6025 GCA_031362705.1 Gemmataceae bacterium
CTTGGCCGCTGTGGAGCCGCCGCGACGACCCGCGCCTGCCCAGGTTCGTGCGCGAACTTGAACGCCGGCAATTTGATTCATCGAATGTCATCGCTGCACGACAGGCCGTGATGTTGCAGCGCGTGATTCGACATGCAACGGTAACAGTTCCATATTACCGCGCCCTGGGTGTGTCGGAACATGATCAGTTTCCCATCCTCTCGAAACAGATCGTCCGCGAACGCAGTGTTGAATTGCTCAGCGACGCCTACCGCAATGAAGCATTGATCGAAAAGAAAACGTCCGGTTCCACGGGAGTGCCGCTGCGCATCGGTATTGCTGCTTGCGGCTTAGCGTGGAAGCGCGCCACCACACTGCGCTCGGACGAATGGAGCGGCTGGACACGTGGTGAACCCATTGCCAAAGCCTGGGGCAACCCGGAGTATCGGCAATTCGGCCTCAAAGGCTGGCTACGCAATCGCTTCTACGAGCGGGCCATCCATCTCGATACGTTGAAGATGGACGATGCGGCGATCACGAACTTTACTGATCGTTTGATGCGGCAACGGCCCGGCTTGATTTATGGCCATGCGCATTCGGTAAATCTGTTGGCACAACATCTCCGAGACCGCAACCTTGCACTGCCGCGACCCAATGGCATCATCACGACGGCGATGATTCTTCACGATTTTCAACGCAAACTGATCGAAGAGGCATTTCGCTGCCCGGTCACCAATCGCTACGGCTGTGAAGAAGTGAGCCTCATCGCCTGCGAATGTAGCGAACATTGCGGTTTGCATGTGAACACTGAGTCCGTGTTCGTGGAAATCCTCGTGGATGGTCAACCTGCATTGCCGGGTCAGGCCGGAAAAGTCGTCATTACTGATCTGACAAACTTCGCCATGCCGCTGATTCGCTACGAAGTCGGCGACGTGGCCAGTTGGGCGGTCGGAGACTGTAAGTGCGGCATGGCTATTCCGCGCTTGGCCGCTATCGAAGGCCGCGAAGCGGATTACGTTGTCACTGCGACCGGGCACATGATTTCGGGCATCTCATTGACGGAGAATTTCGCCACGCTGGTGCCCGGCATCGCACAACTACAGATCGTGCAGGAAGAGGTCGAGTTCTTCTGCTTCCGCATTGTCCGCGGTCGTGACTATTCGGCCGCAAGCGACGCCAGGATTGCTCAGTTGGTGCGCGAGCGTTTTGGCGGCAACACGAAGTTCGTGTGCGAGTTTGTCGAGTCGATTCCGCAGGAGGCATCGGGCAAGTATCGCTTCTGCATCTCGCACGTCAACGGCGCGAGTCGGCAGAGGACCGCCGCATGAATGTTAGCATCGTTGTCGCGTCATACAACTATGACCGTTATTTGCGCGAGGCACTCAACTCGATTGTGGCCCAAACCCATGCGAACTGGGAAGCGATCATTGTTGACGATGGCTCGACGGATGACTCGGTACGTGTCGCCTCCACTTACCTGGCTGATCCGCGTTTTCGCTTGATTGAGCAGCCGCATCTGGGCCAGCCCGCGACGAAAAACAACGGCATATCCGCGGCTCGGGGTGAGTTCATTGCCTTTCTGGATGCCGACGATCGCTGGCACCCGACCAAGTTGCAGAAACAACTGGCTGTGATGCGACAGCCTCAAGTCGGCGTCGTTTACTCGCGTCGCCGAGTCATCGATCCGGACGGACGAGTGTCCGGCGGCGATAATCGCGTTCTACATCGCGGACACATTACTTCGCCTATGTACCGCGACAACTTTGTGTGCTTCTCCTCGGCGATGGTGCGCCGCAGTGTGTTCGACTCTGTCGGCACATTCGACGAACGAATCAACGTGGCAATTGACTATGACCTGTGGCTGCGGGCCAGCCGGGTCTGTGACTTTGATTATGTGGATGAACCGCTCGTCGATTATCGGGTTGGCCATGCCAACCTGTCACGCCGCGTGGCTGAGCGTCTCGATACGGTGATGGGAATCATGGAACGCTTTCGCCACGAGGTGGATCGACCGGCGATGCTAGATCCGTTGGTCGCACAATTGGCGTTGGCTGAGACATATCGTCATCGCGGCATCGTAGCACGAAACGAAACCGGCGCGGGTCGGGCGTGGCTGCGAAGATCGCTACAAGTTCGACCATTCGACATGCTGACCTGGCGAGCGCTGGTCGCCACGTTTGTCCCGTCGGAATTGCGCCGTTGGCGACGTGCCATAACTGGCATACCGAATTGGGAGACAGCTCTCTCGCCCCAAATCAGAAAGGCCGCGTAATTCACGATGGCCCCGAACGGCAAGCGATTGCTGATCAATGCCGGCAGCAACACGGCTGCGTTTCTCGCCACATTGGCCGTGTCGTTCGTGCTGGCACCTGTTGTTTTGCGCTCACTAGGCGATGTGCGCTTCGGGGCTTGGGCTTTTGCCGAGTCCTTCATCGCCTACCTGACGCTTTTCGACATGGGTGTCGCGGCAGCACTTGTCCGCTTCGTGCCGCGCGCTTTGGCTCGCGACGATCACGCCGAGCTTGACCGACTTTACTCGGCCAGCTTGTTGTTCTTCGCCGCCGGCTCTATTGTCGCGGCTGTCATTGGCGTGATGTTTGCGTACTTCGCACTGCCTCGATTCTTCGCCGATCCGGTGTTTGCTGATGAGTTTCGCGGTTTGTTCCTGACGCTTGTCGGCAGCTTTGCCGTGACGTTGCCTTTGAGCGTCTATCCCGCGATGTTGGATGGCCTAGGCCGCTTTACTTTCAAAAGCGTAGTGCGCACAAGTGTACTGCTGATCCGCGTGCCGTTGACGCTGGCAGCGATTCGTACAGAACATCGATTGTTGAATCTCGGTTTTGTCATCGCCGGTTGCAGCGTCGTCGAGCATCTCATCCTCGCGGCGGGCGTCTTCCATTGGCTGCCGGGCCTCCGCTGTCGACCACGATCAATTGATCGCGCCACCATCAAACAGGTAGCGGCTTACAGCCGGGATGCTATGGCCGCCATGTTTGCCGGGCGCTTGGCATTCCACACCGATGCCTTTGTGATTGCGCCGTTCCTCGGCGCGGCTGCCATCACGCTTTTCAGTTTTCCGGCGAAACTGGTGGAAATGGGCAAGTCCGTGCTACGCTCGGCAACTACTACACTGACCGCGACTTTCAGTTCACTGGAAGCCGCCGGCGATCATGATCGTTTGCGAACGATGTTTCTGTCCGGCAGCCGTGCGGCTTGGTACGCCTCGTTGCCGGTGCAGGCCGGCTTGTTCTTATTGGGACCGACGTTCCTGCGATTGTGGATTGGCCCTGTTTTTGCAACTCAAGGAATGTCCACTCTGTTCGCACTGAACTCGGTGTTGTCGCTGGCAATCGCACAGTCCGTCGCCAGCCGTGTGCTTTACGGCACTGGCAAACTCAAAGCGTTTGCCTGGGCGACGCTTGCTGATGGAATAGCCAACCTGATCCTCAGTGTCGCATTGGTTACACCCTACGGCATCTTCGGTGTCGCACTGGGAACGGCCATTCCTCATGCCATCTTTTGTGTGGGCGTTGTGACCTACGTATGCCACACGTTAGAAATCTCGCGCGACCAATACATCAAGCAGATGGTTCGGCCAATCGTGGCGACGCTTCTGCCTTCAGTGATATGGTGGTTTCTCGCCGCGCGCGGCATCCAAAGTTGGATCGAGCTTTTTGCTGTCGGCGGTGCAGGCATCGCCGCATACACGTCATGCGTATTATTCTTTGAACGCCGGACTCTTCGACTCAATAAGCAGCGCGGTATACGCCTAGCAAATCCGCTTCCGATGCGACGCGCGGGTTAACACGCAGCATCCGCTGCAACACAAATGCCTTCGCCGCAAAATCCGGTAGTTGCTGTTCCGTCACTTTGAGATCGCGGAGCCGTTGCGGCAACTTGATATCGACCTTGAGCTTCTCCACGGCCGTGATTGCTTTGGCGGCCGCGTCACTTTGAGATAACCCCTTGATGTCCTCGCCCAACCACGCGGCAATCCGGGCGAACTCCGCTTCCCGACCCGGCAAATTGAAGCGCATCACGAATGGCAGCAACAGCCCGTTGCCTTCACCGTGCGAGCAGTCGGTCGCGCCGCCGACGGGATATTCCAGTGCATGAACCATCGCCACGCCTGAGTTGGAAAACGCCAGCCCGGCCAGAGTTGCCGCCAACATCATGCCGTCGCGCGCCTCGTCGTTCTCACCCGATGCCACGGCCGTGTGCAAATGTTGCCCGACGAGTTGAATCGCCCGCTCGGCACAGACATCGCTCATCGGATTGCGGCCCTGATAAATGGATCGTTCGCCCTGTGGCAACGGAAACGATTCATAATTGACGGCCGTGTACGCCTCAATGGCATGTGTGAGGGCATCAATGCCTGAGTCGGCAGTGACTTTCGGCGGACATGTCTTTGTGAGTTCAGAATCCACAAGTGCGGCCGCCGGTCGCAGGTAATTGCTGAGCGAGCCGACTTTGACTCGTTTCTCGGCATCAGTGAATGCCGCTGCGCCGGAGACTTCGCTGCCGGTGCCAGCCGTAGTCGGGATGCACACGATCGGCATGGTCGGGCCAGGGATCTTGTCGTCGCCGAGGTATTGATGCGGCCTGCCGCCGTGGGCCAGCAGCACGGCCGTGAACTTGGCCACGTCCATATTGCTGCCGCCGCCGAGGCCGATGATCGCGTCCGGAGCATACCCCCGCGCGGCCGCCGTGCAACGATCAACCAAGTGCAGGGACGGTTCCGCTCGGCACTCATCGAAGGACTGGCACCCGACGCCTTCTTCGCGCAACACAGCGGCGACCTGGTCCACGACCCCTAACTCGCTGAGTTTGGCATCGCTGACGATGAAGGCCCGTTTGCGGCCAAGTCGCCGCAGTACTTCACCGGTGCGACGGACAGAGCCTTTGCCGAAAATCAGCGATGTCGCTGAGTGAAATGTCCAGATCGTGTGCATGACTTCGCCCTCCCGCTGATACATTACGAATGGTCGCCCAATCGGGCTTGCCCGATGGAGGAACCATGAGCGCGGCACGCATCGGCATCGTCACCATTTCGGATCGGGCCAGTCAGGGCGTCTACGAAGACAAAAGCGGCCCGGCCATTCGCACGTGCCTCGAAGACATCCTGAATTGCAACTGGGAACCGGTCATGGAACTGATCCCGGATGAGCGACCGGGTATCGAAGCGACACTCATTGACTTGTGCGACAATGAGAACTGTTGTCTGGTGGTCACCACCGGCGGCACCGGCCCGGCACGCCGCGATGTGACACCCGAAGCGACTGTGGCCGTGTGCGACAAAATCCTCGACGGCTTCGGCGAACGGATGCGGCAAGTCTCGCTGAAGTCGGTGCCGACGGCCATCCTTTCACGGCAAATCGCCGGCATTCGCGGCAAGTCGCTGATCGTAAACCTGCCCGGCAAACCCGCCGCCATCCGCGAGTGCCTGCTGGCCGTGTTTCCCGCCATACCCTATTGCATCGATTTGCTTGAAGGTCCGACACTGACGACTCATGAATCCGTGGTTAAGGCGTTTCGTCCCAAGCCGGTATGAAGCCGCGAACCAGCGACCTCCATTGGCCGTCATTGCTACACGGTTGACCTTGACCCAATCGCCAACCCGCCCTAAATCTGTGATTACACTGGGGAATGGTGTAACGGTAGCACGACTGGCTCTGAACCAGTTAGTCATGGTTCGAATCCATGTTCCCCAGCTTGTGGCATGATTTGCCCCACGTCTTCTAAATGGCATTCACGTAAACACTTGGGGAAACTTCGATGATGGAACCGCGCAAGAAAGCTCCTATCGGAGTCCGGATATTGAAGTGGTTTGCTATTCTGGTCATATTGCTCGCCGCCGTGTTTGTCGGCGTGGGTCATTTCGTCTTGGACGGCAAATATGATGTGTCACGCGAGACCACGATCAAGGCTCCGCCGGAAGCTGTGCATAAGCAAGTCGGCGACCTCAACGAATGGCCGAACTGGCTGCCATTCACCAAACACGATAAGACCATCAAGACGAACGTAGTGCAAGCGACGGGCGTCGGCG
>JANLTA010000722.1:0-3158 GCA_031362705.1 Gemmataceae bacterium
TCGTTGGCTGCGCCACGGCCGAGCGAATTGTCCCGGCACCCATCTTGCTGCCGAACGAAGGTGAGACGGTACCGTTTTCTGAATTGCATCCCAAACTGCGACAGCTCGCCTGGAAAGCCACGGAAGCGTTTTATCGCGACGATTGGAAAGACCTCGGCGAGACCGCTCAGAGTCTGGACAAGGCCGCGCGGCTGTTGCGGGCCACCAAAGATGCGCCGACTCGGTTGCAAACGTCGCTTGGTCCGAAGTGCGACGAGTTGATGAAGGAAAGCGGGCAATTGCGCGAAGCGACTCAAGCGGCAACGATCGATCGTATTAGTGATCACTTGCAGCGGATCAATAACCTTGTGCGCGAACTTCGCCCGGACGCGTGAACTCCCTATTTCAACGACATCAACGATGAAACTCGACTTGCCGTTCTGGTTTCGCCAGCGTCAGGCCAAGGCCGACGAACTGGCTCAGGGATCTTATAGGATCACGGGGCCGAACTTGCCCGAAGGCGTGGTGAGCATCCGCATCGGTGATGACTTGCTTTGGCGTGGCGTGTTGCAAGCCAAGGCCGATGGCCCGGAAGTGGCGGTCACGGCGGGTTATCCTGTGGCCAAGGAAGCGATGACGGCTGCATTCGATTTGTACCGCGTTCATATGATCAATTGACGATGGATGCCCATACACTTCAGATTCTTGAATTCACAAAGGTTCGAGATTTGTTGGCGGGATATGCCGCCACGTCGTTAGGCCGTGAGCTGGCCGACGCCGTTGAACCATTGGTCGATGAAAGCGCGATTCGCCGGGCGCATGAACTCGTATCCGAAATGTGTCACGCGCTTGGGCAGGGTCAGGCCCCGCCGTTCGCTGGGCTGACCGATGTGCGGCTGCTGGTTCGCCGGGCGACGATTGGTTCGATGCTGTCCGTGGAGCAATTGCTCGAAGTCTCCACGGTCTTCAACGTCACGGGCGCGTTTTATCGTTACAAAATGCGACTCGATGAACGCAGCGGCAGACTGATCGAACTGTTGCAACCGGTGGAAGACCTTGGCCCGGCAGCCAAATCAATCGCTGGATGCATCGACCCTCGCGGTGGTGTCCTTGATTCGGCCAGCCCTGAACTCGCCGAGGTTCGCGGAAAATTGCACAAGTTGGAGGAACGGGCGCAAATCGTACTGCGACGAATCTTAGGCGATCCGGAAATACGCAAAGTTCTGCGTTACCAGAACGCTACGATGTCCGGCGATCACTACGTGTTGCCGGTGGCGATGAATTATCGCCACAAGTTGCCGGGCGTCGTCCATCGCAGCAGCCCGACCGGCGAAACGATTTTTGTCGAGCCAGCGGCGCTTGCCAACCTAGGCGCCGAGCGAGCGGTGCTGAAAGGCGAGGAAGACAAAGAGGTCAAGCGCGTGCTGCGACGACTGACCGCTGAGGTCGGCCGGCATGCCAAACCGTTGAACGTCGCGCTGGATGTACTGGCTCGGCTCGATCTGATCACGGCGAAGGCCAAACTGAGCCGCGACTTCTCCATGACGGCCCCGGTCATGAATGTCGAAGGCCGCTTCGCGCTTCGGCTTGCACGGCATCCGGTATTGGAATCGATCTTTCGCCAGCAGACACAGGCCGACGGTCAGCCCCGAACCGTTGTCCCCATCGAAGTCACGCTTGGCTATGCTTACAACCTGCTCGTCGTCACCGGGCCGAACACCGGAGGTAAGACCGTCGCATTGAAAACCGTGGGCCTCATTGCGCTTATGGCGCAGGCAGGTATGCACGTGCCGGTCGTGGAAGGCAGCACGTTACCCGTTTTTGATCAGGTGCTGGCCGACATTGGCGATGAACAGAGTTTGGAACAATCGCTCAGCACATTCAGCTCGCACATGACCCGCATCGCGGCGATCCTCAAGACGGTCACGGCAACGAGCCTGGCGCTACTTGACGAGCTGGGTGCGGGGACCGACCCGACAGAGGGTGCCGCGCTGGGTCGCGCGATTCTCGACCACTTGGACAAAGTGGGCTGTCGCGCGGTGGTGACCACGCATATCGGCGATCTCAAGACTTACGCGATGAGTAACAGTCGAGCCGAGAACGCCGCGGTGGAATTTGACACGGCCACGCTGCGGCCGACTTATCGCTTGCTGATCGGCCAATTCGGCATGAGCAATGCCCTTACGATCGCGCGGCGACTCAAGCTGCCGGCGGAGTTGGTGTCGCGGGCCTACCGGTATCTGAAGCGTCGCAAGAAGCATGCACCGGAAATGGCCAAGCTGCAACAGTTGCATGAGGAAACCGAGAAAGTCCGTGCCGACGCGGTGGCGGCGCGGTTGGAAGTCGACCGCGAACGACTGGAGCTGGATCGCCAGCGCGAAGACTTGCATCGGCAAACTAAGGCGGAAGCCGCTGAGCGAGCGGCCCGAGAACGACTGCAAGTTGGTGATGAGGTGCAAGTGGCCCGCTTTGGCAAAGTCGGCCGGGTCATGCGGGTGGATCTCCGCAAGCGCACGGTGCAGGTGTCGGTCGGGATCGGGCAATGGGAGGTGCCGCTCGACGAGTGCGATCCAACGGTTGTCCCATAGAATCGTCACGAGTTTCGAGGAAAATGACGCACATCATGTTGAAAATGTTGGCCGCCGGAGTTACAGGTGAATAGAGATTCAGAACCGCCTCTTACCCCCGTCAACATCGATTGGAGTCACCCATGAAGATCGTTCGGTCTGTCGCTGTATTTACCGTTCTGGCACTCGTCACTGCCGGCATCACGACCGCGCAGGAAAAGGGAAAGAAGGGTTCACTGCCGCAAGGATGGGCTAAGATCGGGTTATCTGATGACCAGAAGAACAAGATCTATGAGATTCAGTCCAAGCATAACGCAAAGGTCGAGGAACTCGAGAAGCAAATCAAGGAAGCCAAAGACAAGATGGTCAAAGAGCGCGCCACCGTTTTGACGCCCGAACAGAAAACCAAGCTCCGCGAAGCGCGTGACAGCGATCTGGGCGAGACGGATAAGGAAAAGAAGAAGGGCTAACAATTTCACAGTTGAACGTCAGCCCGGCGCGGATAACGCATTGGGCTGACGCATCAACGCTCGTCTTTATCCGATCGACGCCAAGACTTCCTTGACGAAACTGCTCAATTTTTTGCCGTCGATTTGTTCCATCGACGTGAAG
>JANLTA010000745.1:0-4823 GCA_031362705.1 Gemmataceae bacterium
TCAGTCCGCGTCGGGCCAGTTCATCGGCGCATGCGCCGAATGCACCCACGCCGGGAAGGATTATCCGCTCGGCGGACATAATTGCGTCCGCTGTCAGCGCCAGCTCCGGCTGGCCACCGGCCCGCGCTATCGCTCGCGACAGGCTGAAGAGATTGCCAACGCCATAATCAACAATCGCAACTGTGGGCGTCAAACCGGTTCTCCCATCTGACGCACGGCAATGCCGCTTGCCCGTGCATGCCGCTTGAGGTCCGGCAATTGCACATCGCCATAGTGAAACGCGGCAGCGATGGCAACAGCATCGGCACTGCCATGTTGTACCACGTCATTGAAATGCGCCGGACCGCCAAAACCACCGCTTGCAATGACGGGAATATTGACTTTAGAGGAAATGGCAAAGACCAAGTCTGTGTCAAATCCACTCCTGGTACCTTCACGATCAACTGAAGTCAAAAGTATTTCCCCCGCCCCCAGTTGCTCCGCTTTCACCGCCCATTCGATGACGTCCAACCCGGTGCGCTCCCTGCCATTGTCCGTATAGGCTTCCCAATTTCCGCCAGGACGTCTTTTCGCCTCGATCGACAGCACCACAGCTTGTGCACCAAAGCGCCGCGACAACTGCCCAAGTAATTCCGGATTGGCGACCGCGGCAGTGTTGACCGCCACCTTGTCGGCACCCGCGCGCAGCAGCACTTCCGCGTCAGCGACGCTTCGAATGCCGCCACCCACCGTCAGCGGAATAAAAATGTCAGCGGCCGTATTGCGAACCGTTTCAATCAAATTGTTGCGCCCGTAGAGACTGGCGACAATGTCCATATAAATAATTTCATCGGCGCCTGCCAGGTAGTACTTTTCAGCGTACTGGCGCGGATCTCCGATCACGCGCAGACCTTCGAGATGAATGCCTTTGATCAGGTGCGGATGCTTCACGTCCAGCCTTGGGATGATCCGGATTTTTTTCATTTTCTTGCCAGGAGCAGTGCTTCTGCGGCATCGAAATCGGCTTGAAAGTCAATGTCGACGGATTCCCACTCGGACATTTCAATTCCCACAGAGCCGGCGCCGATAATCTGGCCGGACGCAAGAAACTGCCTGGTATCCAGCACGTAGACCGCGCCATTTTCCTGAAATGCTCCGAACGGCTCCTTGAGATTGTTGTTCGGCAAATCCGACATCGAGGCGCGACCAAGCACTCCCGAATTCTCGCCTATTGCCAGCAGCTTGCGCCCTCCGTGCCGAAGCGGGTATGCTGTAACGCTGGAATGCGCCACTCGATCAATGCACATAGCAATGCATCCGTCAATCGTGGCCGCGACGCGCAAGGGAGAGGTCGGCTGCAGCAGAGCGACGTAATCAAATTGCCCCAATTCGGCTAGGGCGTGGCGAATCACGTCCTCTGAACTTGCATCATCTCCTGCGAGATCGTCCGGGCGCAAAAATGGCGCCTCGGCTCCGTACTCGACGGCGACAGCAGCGATCAGAGGGCACTCCGTAGACACCACAATCCGGTCCACCAAGCGTGAGCGCCTGGCGGCCTCGATTGTATGGGCAATCAGCGGAATCCCGGCAATCACTTTCAGGTTTTTCCCCGGTAGTCGCTTTGACCCGGCGCGGGCGGGTATGAGCGACAACACCGATTTTTCCTTATACATCCTGCCATTCCGATCAGGCGTGTGATTTGATAATAAAGTAGTGTCAAATTATAGTGAGTCTAGGTCAATGGACGTCACAGTTTGGCAGAGATAGGAATGTAAAAAGATAAGAATGTAAAATATACTACCTTGCCTTGCCTTGCGGCCGATGCGTATTTGACATCAGCAAAACAGGATCGGCGCTCGACGCTTTTTGGCATGCAGTACCCCCTTTGGATTGCCTGAGCCATGAATGAATTTGCCATCGCCGGCCGCATGATCGGCCCAGAGCACCCTCCCTTTGTGATTGCCGAAGTGGGCATCAATCACGAGGGAGATGTCAACAAGGCGCTGCAGATGGTCGCCGCCGCCGCCGCCGCCGGCGCCGACTGCGTCAAGTTCCAAACGCATATTACTGAAGAAGAAATGGTCCCGACCGACATGACGCCGGGACAAATTTCCAGTGAAAAATTGTGGGACATCATCAAGCGATGCGAACTCGATGCCAACGAGGAGCGTAGGGTGCGCGACTACGCGCAAAAAAATGAAATCCTGTTTCTTAGCACGCCATTCTCGCGTGCAGCCGCAGATCGCCTTTACGCACTTGGCATTCCGGCGTTTAAGATCGGGTCCGGGGAATGCAATAACTATCCCTTGCTGGACCACATCGCGCGAATGGGCAAGCCCATAATTCTGTCTACGGGCATGAACAATCTTGAGTCCGTCGCAAAGTCGGTGGCAACCATCAACCGGCACGCCTGCCCGCTGATTTTGCTGCATTGCACTTCGATGTATCCCACGCCGTACGAACTGGTGCGGCTGGGCGCCATCGCCGAATTGCAACAGCGCTTTGGGCTGCCGGTCGGTTTGAGCGATCATTCACTCGGCATCTATACCTGCCTCGGCGCCGTCGCTCTTGGCGCATGCGTATTGGAAAAGCACTTCACCATGACGCGCTCTTGGCCCGGGCCGGACGTGCCGATTTCGATTGAGCCAACGGAACTGGCGGAGATGGTCATAGGATCCCGCGCCATCTGGTCCGCGCGGGGCGGCCGCAAAAATGTTCTGCCTGAAGAGCAGCCGGTTATTGATTTTGCATACGCGACCGTGGTCACCATCAAGCCAGTGCGTGCGGGTGAAAGCTTCTCCCGGGAAAACACCTGGGTGAAACGTCCTGGAACGGGGAAAATTTTTGCCGAGGACTTTGAAAAAGTTCTCGGCATGACGGCGGCCCGCAATGTCCCCGCCGATGTGCATGTTGATCCGGAAGACCTGCTGGGCCGGATTGAATGAGTGCAGCGATTCTGGTCACGGGTGCAGGCGGCATGATTGGCCGTCGTCTGGTGACTGCGTTGGCGGCGGAGGGCCATGAAGTGATCGCCGCGAGCCGGCGCCCTCTGAGGCTCCCCAGGCACATCGCCAATCCCTTTGGGGATCTCTCGCATTCGGTTTGTCGAAACGGGATGTTCCGGCTTCTCGCCCGCAGCGACACCTCTGAGCGAATTGTCATGCACCTTGCGGCGCTCAACCTGGTCGGAAAATCACCGCCCGAGTATGCATCGGCATTTCGTGACAACGTTGCGCTCACCGAGTCCTTGCTCGAGGGTTCGGAGCGGGCGGCATGCAACAGATTCTTCTTTGCTTCCACCGGCCTCGTTTACGGAACCGGGTCCGGCCAGCCGCGCAGTGAGTCGTCCAGAACGGTTCCGGCGGAAGCGTTTTACGCATGGACCAAGCTGGCGGCAGAGCAGTTGATCCAGGCTTGGGCCAGTGGTTCCGACATGCGCTGCGAGATCGTGCGGCTATCGAACGTATTCGGCCCGGACAGTACGGAAGCCACCGTGGTGGGAAGAATTCTGGCGCAAGTGCGGCGACGTCAGCCCATCGCGGTCGCCAGCGGCGCCCCGGTACGGGATTTTTTGTACGTTGATGATGTGGTGGCGGGATTTACGCGGCTGATTGGAACCCCGCTAACCAGACCAATTGCCATTACCAACCTCAGCACCGCAGTGGGTACGTCGGTCGCCAGCCTGGTGGCCTGTGTGGCCAAAATGACCGGCCTGCCTGCCGCGCCACTCGTTTCGGCGTTCAATCGGCAAGCCGATTGCCTAGTCTTGAACAATAGTCGGTTAACCAAGCGCCTGGGCTGGGCGCCACAATCGAACCTGGTTGAGCAACTGCAGATTTGTGTGTCGCTAAAAAAGTAGGATTATTGACAGTTCATTCTGGCGAATACCCCAAGCCTCACCGCGTACCCAACCCGCCTCTTGACGTGAGGCTCTCTCCGAACAGTATCCATGAAACGAAAAGTGGCGATTTTTACCGGCAACCGCGCCGAATACGGACTCCAGTACCCGATCATCAAGGCGATTGCCGCGCATCCTGATCTCGAATACTTCCTGCTTGCCTCTGGAGCGCACCTGCAGGAAGATTTCGGTATGACAAAGGGCGAAATCGAGAAAGACGGGTTCAAGGTATACCGGGAAGTGAAGCTGACCATGGATGGCGACACCCTGCTGTCCACCGCGCAGGCAATCGGCAGTGGAATCCTCAATCTCAGCCAGACGCTGGCCGAGATCCGGCCGGATTTTCTGGTGGTCTACGCGGATCGTTTCGAGGGTCTGGCGGCCGTTGTGACGGGTACACAAATGAACATTCCGACGGCGCATATTGAAGGAGGCGACCTGACTGAAGGCGGCGCTCTGGATGACTCGGTGCGCCATGCAATGACGAAACTTGCCCATCTTCACTTCACCACCAATGATGAAGCGGCCGAACGGGTACGCCGGCTGGGCGAGGAACCATGGCGGGTCCATAACATCGGATTTCCAGCCATCGACCTGATCGCCGACGGCCGGTTTGCGACCGCCAAGGAGTTGATGGAGCGGTTCGGCATCAATGACCGCAACCCGCTGGTGGTGTTTACCCAGCATTCGGTCACGACCGAATTTGTTGAAGCCGTTGGCCAGGTGCGCCCGTCCCTTGCCGCCATGCGGCGGTTGGCCGCGGAAGGCTGCCAAGTGGTGGTGACCTACCCAAACAATGACGCCGGTGGCAAGGCCATCATCGCTGAAATCGACCTTCTTGCCAAAGAGAACATCTCCAATCTGCAGGTTCACGCCAGTGTCGGCAGGTACAATTACCACGGCATGCTCAGTTTGTGCGGCACTGGGAACGGCGCGTGCGTCGGCA
>JANLTA010000748.1:0-2252 GCA_031362705.1 Gemmataceae bacterium
GATTCCTCATCCTGTTTGTTGGTCGGGTCAGTCAACGCGACATGCCATAACGCGTCGCCATTTTCGCGTCGCATCAAGAAAATGCCGGTACTCTTTTTTTCCTTTTGCGTAATGTCGTCAATGATCGTTCTGGTGAATTCAACCCTCAGGGTCTTGGCAGCCGCAATCGTCCGTTCATACTTATCGAATGTCTATGCGCACTCCAGCACATTCGGGGTCTGCGTCAAACCAGCCATCATGAGAAAAGCTAAAGCAAGTTCCGGCGACATGTGAACCTCCGGTGTCAGGAGCTGGCTCAGGGAACAGACTTGGCTGAAATACTGCAATTCGGCCAGTTCGCCCATCCCGTTTGCCACGCCGTCTATGATGATGGATGCGCTGGCTTCTTCTTACAATCGGCCGTGGTTCCCGTTGCCCGGGAGGCACTTACAGGTTAGTCTTAAAGCATCCTGAGCGTCGCCGCTGTCGCACGGGTTCTGCCGGTGCGTCGCGGACCGTTTTTGTATCTATCCCGTTTCATTCGCCGACCGGAGATCCATCATGCTACCTCGTCACCGCACCCGGCTCTGGGTGCAAGCACTCGAAGACCGCCGCACGCCGGCCACGTTTACTGTAAGCAACGCTTTTGACAACGGTGCCAATTCGCTCCGCCAGGCAATCATTGATAGTAACGCCGCGGCCGGCGCCGACAGCATCGTCTTCGATGCCGGCGCGTTTTCCACTCCACAGACGATATCCTTATTGTCGGTCCTGCCGGACATCGCTGACGACGTCACCATCACAGGCCCTGGCTCCAAGTTGGCGACGGTGACCCGCGACGCGGGTGCCTCCCAATTCCGCATTTTCTCAGTTAAGAATCTCGGTGCAACGCTGACGGTTGGCATGTCCGGCCTCAAGATCACCAACGGCTACTGCGACGCCAATTCGCAGACCGACAACGGTGGCGGCATCTATGTCGGTGCCAATCACCTGCTCACGCTTGACTCGGTTGAGATTTCGGGGAACACGTCATCTGCCCAGGGTGGCGGCATCGCCATGGATCAGCGCAGCCGACTGACCATGAGCAATAGCACGATCTCAGGCAATGCCGCCCTTGGCAACGAGTTCGGTTCGCCGCTCGAAGCGTTTACCGGCGTCGGTGGCGGCATCTATTTTACGCTCGACGGCAGCCTCAACGTTTTCAATTCCACCATCGATAACAATTCGGCCAAGGTGTCGGGTGCCGGCGTATTCCTTTATGGAGAGAGCAGCGGCACGGCCCTGATTCGCAATTCGACCATTTCGTCGAACTCCGTCACCACGTCGTTTTCCGGGTTGTTCTACAAATCGGGTGGCGGGGGCATCGCCGTACTGAACAACAGCTTCGCCGGCGGTACCGGCATTTTCGCGCTCACGCTGCAAAACAGCACTGTCACCGCCAACAAGGCGACTGGTACCAGCCAGGGCGGCGGCATTCAACTCAGCGGCCTGCAAGCCAATAAGATTACCGCCCGCATCGAAAGCAGCCTCATCGCCGCCAACACAGCCAGCTCGGGAACGGACATCTTCGGCGGCTCCGGTTCGACTGTGCAAAAGGTGACGGTCGATTACAGCGCCATCGGTTCGACGACCGGCTTCACGCTGACTGCCGGCCCCGGCACTGCGGCAAGCAATCAAATCAACACTTCGTTCCCGTTGGGAGCGCTCGCCTTCAATCCCAGTACCGCGCTCACGCGCACGCATTTGCCGCCGGCCGGCAGCACACTCATCGACAAAGGCTCGAATCCCGGAGCGTCGTCGACCGATCAGCGATCACTCACTCGCTATTACGATGATCCCGCTGTCGCCGGCGGGCTTACAGTCGATATCGGTGCGGCGGAAGTTCAGCCGGCCGGACTGCCTACCGCCACGGCGACCGCGCCTACTATTACTGTGGCGGGCGGCACCTCGCAAACAGTCACGGTCACTTTCAAAGACGATACAGGTATCACCATCGGAACGATTGGCAACGGCGACATCCTGGTCACAGGTCCGAGCGGCTACAGTAAGACCGGCACGTTCGTCGGAACGACGGGTAGTGGCACCAACATCGTGGCGACATACACAGTATCTGCGGCCGGCGGTTCATGGAGCGGCACCGTGGCCGGCTTGTACACCATTTCCATGGTGGCCGGTCAGGTAACGGATGCGTCCGCCAATTCGGTGCCGGCGGGAGCCATCGGTTCGACGACCGGCTTCACGCTGACTGCCGGCCCCGGCACTGCGGCAAGCAA
>JANLTA010000749.1:0-10017 GCA_031362705.1 Gemmataceae bacterium
TCGTGAAACCTCGGCAACATGCCCAGCAATGTTGTCTTGCCGCAGCCGTTCTTCCCGACCAGCGCACTTGTCTCACCGTGCCGAATCTCCAGGCTCACGTTGGCCAAGGTCGGCCGGCCCGGTTCATACGCAAAACACACATCGCGAAATTCGATCCCCTCCGTATGCCGGTCCAGCCGCAACCCCTGCGAGTTGGGAGTCACCCGTGGCCGACGGTCCAGCGCCGTGAATATTCGCTCGGCGCTGGCTCCGCCCGCCTGCATCTTGGTAAACACGCTGGATAGCTTGCGCACTGGGTCGGCAATGGCGGCGAGCATCGCGTAAAGTTGCAGCAGCGTCGTCATGTCCATCGGGTAGTCGGTCATCCGCATACCGAAGAGATGCGTTTCTTTCGCCAGGACTAGAAACGCCCCGGCAATCAACGCCACGGATACTGCGACCACTCCCAGCAACTCGATAATTGGACCGGTGAATGCGTCCAGATAAATGACCCGCATGGCCTTGCGATAATAGTCATGCGTGGCCCGGCGAAAACGCAGCCGTTCGTGGCCCTCGGTCTGGAACGCTTTGACGACTTTGATCCCGGTGATCGTCTCCTGCAGAATCTTGTAAATACTCGACATGCGTTCGAGCAGCCGGCGACTGGCGCGTTTCATCAAGCGCCCGAGCCGGCTTAAGACCGCCGCCGCCATTGGAACCAGCACGAGAAACAGCAGCGTCAATTGCCAGGACATCATGCAGGCGGCTATGATGCACGCGATCATTTTGAGCGGCTCGCCGATAACTCGACCAAACAGCGTTTTCAGGCCAAGTCCGACCGCTTCCATGTCGTTAGTGAAGCGCGTCATCAACTCGCCGGAACCCGGCTCGCCGAATTGGTCCACGTCCAGATGCACGACGCTGCGATAAAACGAGTTGCGAAGATCAAACAGCGTGAGGTTGACGACACTGCCCACAAGTGTCTCATGCCAGAACTCGAATACGCCGCGGATGGCAACGCCGGTGATCAAGATACCAAACACACAAAGCAGCGCGCGAAAATGATCGACCGGTATGAATCTCTCGAAGAAAACTTTCCCGGCCTGAAACCAATAGACGCTTCGGCTAAGCCGGTGGAGCTTCCCTTCTAACTCAGAGATAGCGCCCGCAAGTTCACGTTCACGTTTTTCACGTTCGCGTCCCTCGGGCCATTTTGATACTCGCAGCGATTCGGCCTTATGGTTGTCGAGCTGGGCACTGAGCTTATCATGGTCTTTCTGATATTGATCAACGCACTCATCAATTTGATCGGGCCAGCTTTGGTCGGGTTTATCCAGCAGCTTGAGAACGGGGTAAATCGCGGTGAGATTTAGACTCCACAGGACGGCCGCCACCACCGCGCAAACGACTGACCCAGCCAGCCGCCAGCGATACGGCCATGCGAATCGAAGACTTTGCAGAAAGTTGCGCATCCATGCCTCGGCGCGAAATCCCCGCGCGGTCCCTGGCGGGGTGCCTAGTTGTAATCGATTTCCCGATTCTTGAGCAAGCCGGGTTCAACCGATACATTGTGCCAAGGAAGCCCGTTTACCACTTGGATTGCCGATGGATGCCACCGCATTGCCCGATTACGAGAAACTCGGCGTTTTCTATTTGGGTCGCAAATACGACCTGAAAGCCAAGAAACCGCTGGACGATCTGCTACTGTTCCCGTCGAAGAACCTGGTGACCCACGGCCTCGTCGTCGGCATGACCGGCAGCGGCAAGACCGGCTTGTGCTTCGATCTGATTGAAGAGGCGGCCATCGACAACATACCGTCGATCATCATTGATCCTAAAGGTGATTTGAGCAATTTGCTCCTGACGTTTCCCGATCTGAAAGCCGAGGACTTCAAGCCGTGGGTGAATCAAGAAGATGCGACGAAGGCCGGCGTGACACTGGATGAATTTGCCGCTCAACAGGCGGCGATGTGGAAGAAAGGCCTGGCCGATTGGAACCAGGACCCGAGCCGCATTCAGCGACTGCGTGACGCAGCGGACTTTGTCGTTTACACCCCCGGCAGCGCCGCTGGCGTCCAAGTATCCGTGATGAAGTCGTTTGATCGCCCACCCATTGAGATCATGGAAGACGGCGAGTTGCTGCGCGAACGCCTCGGCACTACCGTGGCGGGCTTGTTGCAACTCGTAGGTATCGACGCCGATCCGGTCAAGAGCCGCGAGACGGTGTTCCTCGCCAACATCCTGCAAGACGCCTGGGCGAATGGCCGCGACCTCGATCTGCCTGGCCTGATCGCCGAAGTGCAGAACCCGGCGCTGACCAAAGTCGGTGTGCTGGACGTCGAGACTTTCTTTCCATCCAAGCAGCGCTTCGAGTTGGCCATGCAGTTGAACAACTTGCTGGCCTCGCCGAATTTCCAAGCGTGGTTGGAAGGCGAGCCGTTGGACATTGGCAAATTCCTGCACACGTCCACAGGCAAACCGCGCGTCGCCATTTTCAGCATCGCCCACCTCGGCGATGCTGAGCGTATGTTCTTTGTCACCATGTTGCTCAATCAGATGCTGGCATGGATGCGGGCACAATCGGGCACATCCAGCCTGCGGGCTTTGCTTTACATGGACGAAATCTTCGGTTACTTCCCGCCGGTGAAGAACCCGCCGTCAAAGCAACCGTTGCTGACGCTGCTTAAGCAGGCCCGGGCCTTCGGCCTCGGCGTAGTGCTGGCGACGCAGAACCCGGTAGACCTCGATTACAAAGGCCTATCCAACATTGGCACCTGGTTCATTGGCCGTCTGCAGACCGACCGCGACAAGATGCGCATCCTCGATGGCCTCGAAGGCGCCGCCTCCGATCAGGGCGGCAAATTCGATCGCGGCGCGATGGAGCGCACGCTGGCGGCACTGGGTAATCGCGTGTTTCTGCTGCACAGCGTCCACGAGGATCATCAGGAGTTGATGCAATCGCGCTGGGCGATGTGTTACCTGCGCGGCCCCATGTCGCGCTCGCAGATCAAGTCGATCATGGCCGACAAGAAAGCCGCGGTGGTCACGGCGACACCGGCCGAAACAAAGGCGGTGACGAAGTCGGCCGCCAAATCAGCATCAACCCGGCCAATCTTGCCGCCGGATGTGCCGCAACTCTTCGCAGCCGTCAAAGGCGGTAGCAACGATATTCTGTATCAGGCGCGATTGCTTGGCGTAGCTCAGGTGCGCTTCAGCGACAAGAAGCTCAAGATCGATGAGAGTCAGGACCTAGCCGTCGTTGTGGAAATCACTGAAGAAGCCGTGGCGGTCAATTGGGATGACGCCAGCGATGTGGAGTTGTCACTCGATAATCTGAGTAAAGATGCACCCGAGGGTTCTTTCGCCGAGTGCGCCCCACCGGCGGGTCAAGTAAAGAACTATTCCAAGTGGAGTAAGGAATTCGCCGCGTGGGTCTATGGTAACAAACGTCTCACGCTGTTCCAGTACGCCAACGATGACGTGGACGAAACATCCCGACCTGATGAAGATGAACGGGCGTTTCGGATTCGCATCCAACAATCGCTGCGAGAGGCTCGCGATCGCGCGGTGGACGACCTGAAAGAGAAGTACGCCAGAAAGTTCGCGGCTCAGGAAGAAGCCGTGCGCAAGTGCGAGCAGCGGGTTGAAGCCAAGACCGCGACCGCCAAGTCGTCGAAAATGAGTTCAGCAATTTCTTTTGGTTCAACCATCCTCGGCTCCATCTTCGGTGGCGGCAAATGGAGTAGCGCCGGTAACATCAGCAAGGCCGCCACTGCCGCCAAAAGTGTTGGCCGCACGATGCAGACCAGTGAAATCGTCGCCATGGCCGAGCAGGATTTGCAAAAAGAACAGGAAGAACTGCAACAGCTGCACGACGCACTCACCAAAGAAACGGAAGAATTGACTGCCCGATACGATGCTGCGAATCTTAAGTTCGAATCTGTCGAGCTGAAGCCCACTAAGACCAACATCAACGTCCGCCTCGTGGGCCTGCTTTGGCTACCGCTCGCCAAAGACAATCTGGGAGTGCTGACAAAGGCGTATTAGGTAATGAACGATCAACGCGTTATCCCCGCGCTGCGAATCACGAACTACGAGCGAAGCAAGGACTTTTACGTCATAGGGCTTGGCTTCACAGTTATGTGGGAACATCGTTTCGAGGCGCATTTTCCTGTCTTCGCCTCGATCCAGCGTGATGGAATGGAAATCTACCTGACTGAGCACACAGGCGATTGCCAGGTGGGCGGCCTGGTGCACTTCATCATGGATGACATTGACGTGCTGTATGAGGAGTTTCGCGGTCGGTCCGTCAAGGTCCATGAAAAGCCAAATAACGACTTGGACGGCCTGCGCTGCATGACCATCAAAGACCCGGACGGCAATCAGTTGCGTTTCTTGAAGCGAATGAACGATCAGAAATCGTAACTCACTCGTCGTTTAGACCAAATCCAATCGCCGGTTCCCGCGGGAGCGGTTGCAATTGGCGCACACGCCGCGAATGAGCAGCGTGTGGCCGCGCATCTGGAACAGGTTTTGCGAACACACTTCACGCAGCCGCTCTTCAATCTCCGGCTCTTCAAACTCAATGATGGAGTTGCACCGTTCACACACCAGATGGTCGTGCTGCGGGTAGCCGTAGTCATGTTCAAAATGTGTCTTGGCTCCCAGTTCCAATCGCCGCAACAGCCCGGCATCGACAAGCTTGGCCAGTGTGCGATAAGCAGTCGCCCTGCTGACCCGAATGCCATCACGCTTCATGGCATCCAGCAAATCGTCGGCGTCGAAGTGGGAATGCCGTGAGAAAATGTAGTTGACCATCTCACGCTGCTGGTCCGTGAAACGTTGCGGCCGTGCCCGGCTCAGCAAATACTCGCGGAATTTCGCCTCAGGTGTCTGCGAAACAGTGACGGCAGCCAGCGGCATAGGCAAACAGCTCTCGTAATAAAGTCTACGACGGATCGAGGCGCAAACGCCGAGGCAGTCATCCCGACCCGCGATAGTATTTTTACGATTCGATGCGGGCGATGGCCCGGAAAATGGGTGTCAGGCCCCGAGGCTGAGCGACATGCGTTCGATGGCGGTCGCGAACTTTTGCGGCGTGTCGTAGGTGCCGGCGGCGATTTCAGCCCGGACACGGTTGACCAAATCCCAGCGGATCGGCGACGTGCTGTCACGGCGTTCGCCAACCAATTCACGCCACGCCTGGCTGGCCGACATGCGGTTGCGGATGCGATTTGGACAGTCCATGGACATCGTTTCTTTCTCCCATGCGGCAGCGCAGTGACCGAAGGGACGCTCGCCGTTTAGGGCCTCATGCGGGCAGATCGCCCAAGGTCGCAAGACGGGTTCGGTGCGACCTCGTGGGGGTTTGACCCCGGAAGTTCACCGCCGACCCGGTCTGTCGGCGTTGAACATTCTACACCCACTATCGTCGCCAATGCGATAGGAAATGAAGCCCACCCGCGCACGTGTACACTGCTTTTGGGTCGTCTTAGTTAAACTTTGAGGCCCGCCCGGGGATTGACCTGTGGAGTACACCGCCAACGAATCATGGAGACTGTGACTCGGCGAGCGCAATCGACCTAAGGTTCGACTGCGCTGACCGCAACGACTATCCGGTTTGGTGAACGATTGCGGTTAACTTGATCGACGCCCCATCACCGACAAATGGCGCGAATCGCCTCGGCCGCGCGTTCGCAATCAGCCGTGGACACATCCAAATGCGTGCAGGCCCGTAGCCGCTTCGGGTGATCCACGCCGATGAGTATGCCCTTGTCCTTAAGTTGCGCGCCGACATCTTTAGCAGTGCCCAGCGCTTCGCTCACTTCAAACCACACCAGGTTGGTATGCACTTCCGGCGGGATCAATTTCAATTTGGGGCAATCGCGCACGGCCGCCGCGATGATCTGTGCATTGGCATGGTCATCTGCCAACCGCTTGATGTTGTTGTCGAGCGCATAAATCGCGGCAGCGGCCAAGACTCCGGCTTGCCTCATGGCGCCGCCGAACACCTTGCGATACCGGCGTGCCCGCGTGATGTACTCCTTCGGCCCGACCAATGCCGAACCCACCGGCGCGCCCATGCCTTTGCTGAAACAAACCGAAACCGTGTCGAAGCACGCACCCCACTCGCGGAAGCCCACGCCGGTCGCGACAACGGCATTCCACAGCCGGGCACCGTCCAGATGCATGATCAGCTTGTTGGCCCGCGCCCACTTTTCAATGGCACGTACCGTTTCAATCGGGAAGATGCGGCCGCCACCATGATTGTGCGTATTCTCCAGGCTGACCATTTTGGTCCGCACCATGTGATCATTCACGGGGCGAATTTTGTCAACCAGCTGCTCCGGTTGAATGATTCCATGTTCGCCGCGAATGGTTCGGCACGTCACACCGCTGAGTAACGCCGGGCTGCCCGCCTCCCAGTTGTAGATGTGGCAATACTCTTCCAGGAGGACTTCGTCACCCGGCTGCGTGTGCGTCTTGATGGCAATCTGATTCGACATCGACCCCGATGGCACGAACAGTGCCGCTTCCTTGCCCAGCAAGTCAGCAACGCGCTCTTCCAACTTGTTCACGGTCGGGTCTTCACCGTAAACATCATCACCAAGTTCGGCGGCCAACATCGCCGCCTTCATGCCGGCGGTCGGTTTGGTCACCGTGTCACTGCGAATATCGATCATGGTTGCTCATCCTTCGCTGGCTTCACCCGGTTCATAAAGAACCAGCGCTCGCCGATTTTCTTGAAGTAAACTTGCTTGCCCTTCACGTCTTTGCAACTTGCCGACGCGCTGTTGCCGTCTTCCTTCCATTCGCCGTCGCTCAGGAACTTGCGGAGCTCCCGCAGCGATTCCGGGTCGGCATCGAGCTTTTGCGTTGTTTCCTTAACCATGATTTCAAACTTGCCGCCGGTCTGCTTGACCCGCTCATCCACAAACGCTGGATCGGACAAGTGCGCCAGCACGTAGTCCACGCGCTTGGCTTCAATGGCCGTGAGAACAGATCGAAGAGTATCTTTTGCGGTTTTCTGCACATACTTGTCGTTGGCTTCGATGCCGAAGCGCGGCTTGATCTTCTCGTCGGCCGCGACTAGCAGGATGGTCAATCCGATCAGGCAGAAACGGGTAATCATGTTCAAGTACCGGTGACGTATTTGTTCCGACGTTATCTTACAGGTACAATAGCGTCATGCCAGCGAACACCTTTGGCGAACGATTCCGTGTCACCACTGCCGGGGTGAGCCACGGTCCCGGTTACCTGTGCATCATTGACGGCTGTCCACCAGGATTACCGTTATCAGTGGACGACCTGATGCCCGACCTGCGTCGCCGCCGGCCGGGCCAATCGTCCATCACCACCCAGCGCCAGGAAGACGACGTGCCCGAAATCTGGTCCGGTATCTTCGACGGCGTGACAGACGGCACACCCATCGGCATCCTCTTCCGCAACGCCGACCAGCGCAGCGCTGATTATTCCGACATCAAAGACAAATACCGCCCCGGCCATGCCGACTTTACCTTCGACGCCAAGTTCGGCGTGCGCGACTATCGCGGCGGCGGTCGCTCCAGCGCCCGCGAAACACTCTGCCGCGTCGCCGCCGGGACCATCGCCAAAAAACTACTCGCTCAACAGAACATTCGGGTGCTGGGCTACGTCAAACAAGTCGGCGACATCGTCGCAAACATTCCCGACCCCACTGCCGTGACACTGGAACAGGTTGAAGCGACACCGGTGCGCTGCCCGGATCCGGCTCAGGCCGCCGCGATGATCGCGCTGATCGAACAAGTGCGCGGCGAACGTGATTCCATCGGTGGCGTCTGCGAACTGGTCGCCGTCGGCGTGCCACCGGGCCTCGGTGAACCCGTTTTCGACAAACTCAAAGCTGACTTAGCAAAAGGACTGATGTCCCTTCCAGCCGTGACCGGCTTCGAGTACGGCGCTGGCTTCGCCGTGGCCCGCAGTCGCGGCAGTGCAAACAATGATGCATTCATGCGCAAGGATGATGGCCGCATCGCCACCTCCACGAACCGGCACGGCGGCATGTTGGGCGGCATCTCCAGCGGCGAGCCCATCATCTGCCGCGTGGCCGTCAAACCCACCAGCAGCATCCCGCAACCGCAACAAACCGTAACCACGACTGGCGAACCTACGCAAATCACCGTCAAGGGCCGGCATGATCCATGCCTTTTGCCGCGCTTCGTCGTGATGGGGGAAGCCATGATGGCGATCGTCCTGGCGGATCATTGGTTACGGCAAAACCGTTAGATCTAGCCGAGCCGGAGCCATTCGTGTTAATATCATGAAATCGTCTGCCAAGCCCTTTAATCGACACTTAGTCATCGTCAAACGCCGGTTTCTCGCCATCATCATTCCTCCGAGGTGCATTTGATGTCAAAGTCATCCGGGACTCGCAAGCGGACCCTTCGCCAATGGTTTCAGCCGCGAGTCCAGCGACTTGAGGACCGCGTTCAGCCAAGTGCCAACTACTTTCCGCCTTCCAACTTCCAGATCAATCCCGATCACGCGCTGGTCGATGCACGTCTTGGCCAGCAACAGCCTCTGGACATTGCACTGACTTATCTCAACGACCATGCCGCCGACTTCAGTGCCACGGCCGCCGATTTTGCCGATCCTATGGTCACCAGGCAGTACACCGATGCCGAATCCGGCATTACCCATCTCTATCTGAGCCAGCGGGTCAACGGCCTCGGCGTCGCCAACACGGACATGAGCGTCGCAATCCTGGCGAACGGCAACGTGTTCAGCGTTGGTGGCGGATTCGTGTACGACCTCGCCAATAAGATCAATTCCCAGACAATCCGGCCTGTCATCGATTCGCTGCAAGCGGTTCAATTCGCTGCCGCCGAGCTTGGCTTGCCGTTGACAACCGAACCCGTGTTTTCAAAGCAGGCGTACGGCCCGGTCAAGTCGTTTACGATTGCCGCACCGTCGTTGTCGCTCGACGACATCAACGCTCAATTGCAGTACGTCCCCACCGCCGATGGCGCTGCCGTCTTGGCCTGGGAACTCATCATCCGCACGCCCGGTGGCCAACATTGGTATGACCTCAGCGTCAGCGCCGAGACAGGTGAGATTGTCTACGTAAGCGACTGGGTGGACAATGACTCCTACAACGCCCTGCCCACGTTCACCGCATCGCCGGACGACGGCGGTTTCGTCGTCATGACCAACCCGGCTGACCCGCTGGCTTCGCCATTCGGTTGGCACGACAACAACGGAGTTGCCGGCGCGGAATTCACCGACACACGCGGCAACAATGTGGATGCAAGACTTGACCGCAATGCCGACAACGCGGCCGACGTGTCACCGCCGCGGCCGACCGGCGGCGCTTCCCTGGACTTCAGCGGCTATACACATGAACCGACGCAAGCGCCCACGTTGCTTGCCAATCAGAACATGGCTCAGGTGCAACTGTTTTACGCCAACAATTATTATCACGATGTCCACTACAAGTATGGCTTCACGGAGGCGGCCGGCAACTTCCAGACCAACAACTACGGCAAAGGCGGCTCAGGGAGTGATGCATTACTGGCAGACGCGCAGGACGGCTCCGGCACCAATAACGCCAACTTCGCCACGCCCGGCGACGGTAGCGCCCCGCGCATGCAGATGTATCTCTATACCCTCACCTCGCCCAACCGCGATGGCGACTTGGATAATGGAACGACCGCGCACGAATATGGTCACGGTGTGTCCAATCGGCTGACGGCCGGCAGTCCCAACGGCTTAAATGCTCTGCAGAGCGGTGGCATGGGCGAAGGTTGGGGCGACTTCTATGACCTGATGTTTAAGCAGCGTGCCAGTGACCTGCCCAACGAAGGATTGGGCCACTCCACATATACACGCGGCCAAACCCGTAGCGGTTCCGGCAATCGATCGACCCGTTACAGCTATGATTTCGCGATCGACTCTCACACGTTCAACGACTTCGGGGGTGTCAGCACGGAAGTCCATTACGCAGGCGAGATCTGGTGCTCGGCCCTGTGGGACATGAACTGGACGCTGATCGGCAAGCAC
>JANLTA010000754.1:0-3166 GCA_031362705.1 Gemmataceae bacterium
CGACGAGCTGAGGCGGTTGGCGGCCGACAAGATGGCGTATGAGAAGCCCGGGCAGACGCTGGATGCCACGGCACTGGTTCACGAAGCGTTCATTCGGCTGACGGGCAGCGAACGGTTGCAAGCGACTCCGCTGGAGTTCCACGGCAGCCGCCACTTTTTCGCGGTGGCCGCCGAGGCCATGCGACGCATTCTGGTGGAAAACGCGCGGCGGAAGAACGCTGATAAGCGCGGCGGTGGTCGTCAACGCGTGGATCTGGACGAGGCCAGCGTGCCGGGCGGGGCCAGCGCGGACGAATTGATCATGCTGGACGCCGCCATGTCGCAACTGGTGCTGGACGACCCCGACGCGGCTGAAATTGCGAAGCTCCGGCTCTTCGGCGGCATGACGATCGACGACGCCGGCAAGGTCCTCGGCGTCTCCCGCGCCACGGCGTTCCGAAGTTGGACGTATGCCCGCGCCTGGCTGAATGCCCACTTAAAAGGCAAAGACAAACCTTAAAAATGTAACCGCGGAATTGAGACTGAGCGGCCATCATTTGCGCTTAGTTGTTAATGGAGCAACGTTAGGGATTAACATGGTGGATACCGACCAGAAGAGAGTCCGATCGATTTTCCTCGCGGCCGTGGAAGACCATGCGCCCGACCGGTGGGACGAATATCTTGGCGATGCCTGTCGAGGCGAGCCAGAACTACGCCAGCGAGTCGAGTTCTTGCTGAGCGGGCACAATCAACCCAATGAACTGTTGGATGATCCGGGCGCGGCCCCGGTAGCACGATCTCAACCGTCGATCGGTGAAGGTCCGGGCACGCTGGTTGGACCGTATAAGCTGTTGGAACAAATTGGCGAGGGCGGCTTCGGCGTGGTGTTCATGGCCGAGCAACAACAGCCGGTTCGCCGCAAGGTCGCGCTGAAGATTGTGAAGCCGGGTATGGATACCCGCCAAGTGGTGGCCCGTTTTGAGGCTGAGCGGCAAGCCCTTGCGTTGATGGATCATCCCAACATTGCCCAGATTTTTGACGGTGGCGCGACCGATTCGGGCCGGCCGTACTTTGTGATGGAACTGGTCCGCGGCATTCCCATCACCGATTTCTGTGATCAAAACCAATTGGACATTCGTGAGCGGTTGGAATTGTTTATTCATGTGTGTCAGGCCGTGCAGCACGCGCATCAGAAAGGGATTATTCATCGCGACTTGAAACCATCCAATGTGATGGTGACGCAAAATGATGTCGCGCCCGTTGTGAAGATCATTGACTTCGGAATTGCCAAGGCGACCGGGCAACAATTGACGGAAAAAACGCTGTTTACAAACTTTGCTCAGATGATCGGCACGCCCATGTATATGAGCCCCGAACAGGCTCAAATGAGCGGCCTGGACGTGGATACGCGCAGCGATGTCTACTCGTTAGGCGTGTTGCTGTACGAGCTGATGACCGGCAATACGCCATTCGACAAGGAGCGATTGCGAACCGTTGCCTATGACGAGATGATTCGGATCATTCGCGAAGAGGAACCGGTGCGACCGAGTACGCGGATCAGCACGCTGGGTAAAGCCGCGGATACCGCGCCCATCGCTCGCAACAGCACGCCGCAAAAGTTAAGCCAGTTGTTGCGCGGCGAATTGGACTGGATTGTGATGAAGGCGCTGGAGAAAGACCGCAACCGACGTTATGAATCAGCCAGCGCCTTAGCCAATGAGGTACAACGGTATTTGCATGATGAGCCAGTGCTGGCCTGCCCACCGACGGTGGGCTATCGGCTGCGGAAACTCGTTCGAAAGCACAAGGCGGCGTTGGCGACTGCCGCGATGGTGTTCGCGGCGTTGTCGGCCGGTACGGCGGTTGCCGTCTGGCAAGCGGTGGTTGCCACCCAGGCCGCGGCCGCCGAGAAGGACGCAAAAATCGCAGTTGAGGCGAAGGAAGCCGAAGCGCGAGCCGTGATCTCCTTCTTGGAAAACCGAGTCATCGCAGCCGCCCGGCCTGAGGGAGAAGACGGCGGGTTGGGCCACGACGTATCGCTTCGACGCGCCATTGAAGCGGCTGTGCCATTCGTACAAGAAGGGTTCAAGGATCAACCACTGATCGAGGCCCGGTTGCGGATGATGTTGGGTCATTCATTCCGATCACTGGAAGAGCCGAAGAAAAGCGGCGATCAGTATGCGGCGGCCCTGGCGCTTTATGTCAGACTGCTTGGCCCGGATCATGAGTCGTCGCTGAACGGCGCGGCGAATCTGGCGTGGAGTTACAATTCGGACGGCCGCTATTCTGACGCCCGCAAGTTGTGCGACAACACGTTGGCGCTAGCTCGCATCAAACTTGGTCCCGAACACTGGGTCACGCTCCTGGCCATGGACAATCTCGCCGCAAGCTACGACGGCTTGAGCAAATACAAAGGCGCGTTCGAGATCCGCGAAGAAATCGTCCGCATCCGGACGAAAGCGCTCGGTCGTAAGGCTCACGACACGCTTCAATCTCTCATGAACCTGGCCTTAAGTTACGCAAATCTCGATCAGCATGCCAAAGCTCGCGATTTGGAAGAAGAGGTGCTGGCGATTCGCCTGGCCGAGCTCGGCCCCGACGACGTCCGCACACTTGATTGCGCAAACAATGTGGCAGTCTCGTATATGTTTATCGGTCAGCTTGAAGACGCTCGCACAAGATTTGAGGATGTGCTCGCGCGACGGAAGTCCAAACTCGGGCACGATCACTCGAGCACCCTTCAGAGCATGAGTAATCTGGCAGATTGCTATCGCATGTTGGGGAATCACGACCAAGCGTTGGAATTGCACCAAAAGGCTCTGGATTTGAGTCGAGTCAAACTGGGACCGGACCACATCACAACGCTGGAACGAATGACCAGCGTGGCGACTTGCCTTCAGCGAGCCGGCGACTTGTCCAGGGCAACTGAGATGAGCGAAGAAGCTTTCCGCCTCCTCAAGGACAGGTGGGGTCCGGATCATCGCAGCACCCTGCACTGCATGTACCGTCTGGCCTTGTTTTATAAAGCCCTCGGCCGTTGCGAGGACGCTCTGGAGCTCGGCAAGGAAACATTGAGGCGGCGCATCGCCGCGGTGGGCGCCGATCATTCCGACACCCTGACGAGCATGAACGATCTCGGTGTTTTTCATTCGGACCTTGGCCAACATGCCGAAGCACTGGCATGGCA
>JANLTA010000755.1:0-7141 GCA_031362705.1 Gemmataceae bacterium
AACAGCGACACCGGTCGGGGGCATCAATCCCCGGCGCGGACCCCTCGCCCTTGCCTTACGGCGTTGTGGCACCAGGATCGGTCTTCCGTTGCAAACGGAAGGCGCGACACAATATTCGGTCCCGAACTTTCGGGATGCGAACAAAAGTGCTTCGCACACGAAGCGCCCGACGCATCACCTTTCGTGCGCGTGGAACTCCGCGCGCATTGACATCACCAGCAATGGACCGACGCGAGGGCGCATGTCGGCTGGAAGATGTGACGGTGATTGGCTGGGCTATAAAGCCGCTCGGATCGGCAATCAAGCATGGAGAAAGAACGTGGCGCCGGCACTGAAACAAGAAAACCCCCTCCGCATCACGGAAGGGGTTTCGCAGATCGGAAGGAGAAGACCGATGTCAGATCGACCCGCCAAACCGCAGGCGGAACTGGATGAAATCGCTGGCCGCGACGGCACCGTCATTGTCGAAGTCGAAGTAGGGGTTGGTGCCGCCGAGGGCCAGGCGGAACTGGATAAAGTCGCTGGCGGCGACATTGGCATCGCCATCGGCGTCGCCGAAGATGCGGAAGAGGTTGAACGTGTAGTCGGGGCCGGCCGAGCCGTTGCCATCGCCATCGAGGTTCTGACCGAACCCGTCGGTGACTTGCGACGACAGAACGGTGAACGTGTAGCGGCCATCGATGAGCGATGTGCTATCGGTCAGCGCACCGGAGAAGGTCAGCGTGACAATCGTCTGTGTGGGAGTGCTGGCCGACGTATCAACATTCAGCCCGACATTGCCGAGCGGTCCACCGGGTCCTGTACGAGTGACCTGGAACGCATCGGCCGGGATGACTGGCAGCGTCACCACGGTGCTGAAAGTCACGGTCAACGAGCGGACGCGGGAACGTTGAACGTTGCCATCATCGACAACCGGCGTGCCGCTGATGGTCGGTGGTGCCGCGTTGTTGATGCTCGCAGCCAGCGTGTATTCACCATTGGAACTGCTGACGCCGGACACATGAACGCGATAATTGCCAGCGGCGCTCGCGCCTTTGGTCAGCACGGCATTCTTGCCGTCAACGGCCGAGTTGTCGTCACTGCCGACAAGTACGTTGCTCGGATCATAAAGCTCGATGACCGGGTCCAGCGTGTTCACGAACTCGCCCGCCGCACCACCGGGTGTGGTGGTCGTCAATGTAACAACTTGTCCCGGCGTGAGTGCGACAGTGTACCAATCGTCATTGCCACTGATGGCGCCGATGGCGCGATTGTTAATCAAGGACTGTGCAGTAGCGAAGGAGTCATTCGCTTCGGTATCTTGCGCAGTGTTGCGTGCCAACGATACGATGTAATCCGTCGCATCAGCACCGCTCACACGAACAAACCACGTGCCGGATGCCAGCGGCGTGAACGCAATCGTCTCGTCGTAATTGGTCGCACCCAACGCACCGATAGCAACCGAAGCTCCGCCCGCGTCGAGCAGTACCAGGTCAATGTTGCCGCCGGTCAGACTCTTGCCGCCGATGGCCAGCGGTTCATTCGCCGTCACCGCGAACGAATACAAATCGACATCGGCAACCGGAGCCAGCGGCGTCGTTGCGGACGACAGATCGACATTCAGCGTGTAGGTACCGCTGCCGGTATTGGGCAGAACTTCAACATAATACAGACCAGTCGCGGTGGCCCGATAAGCGTAGACGTTGGAACCGGTAGTCAGAGCGGTGCTGGCGCCGATTTCGGCGGCCACGATCGTGCCGGCACTATTGCGAACGTTCAACCGCGCATCGAGTCCCGCGCCGGACGTGACGCGCGTCGTGATCACATCGCCGACGTTGAGTTGGTAACGGAAGTAATCACTATCGGATGCCGTTCCGGTGATCGTGGACCGGTAGTTGACCGCCCGCCAACTCGTCGAAGCGTTGTTCGCCGTGCCGACGGTATCATTGGCTTCCGTTTCCGACACTACCGCGCCACCAGTCGTCGGGGCGGTGCTGGTATTCTCCAGGTAAACGGCGAGCTGATAGGTGCCGGTGGCGGTGTTGAAATTGTTCGCCTTAACGTAGTAGGTGTCGGTCGAGGTGATGGTAAAGCGATGGATCAGGGAATCGAGGAACGTCGGATAGCCGGCGTCGTCATTTTCCGTAATCGTGGTCGCTCCGCTCGCTGTGCTGTAGAGCTGCACCAGCGGATCGGCCAGCGTGCCGCGCGACGAGCCAGCACCGGATTCGGTGATGGTCAGAATATCGCCGGCCTGAAGCTGACCGAGATTGAAGTAATCGACGTCGGCGGCACTGCTGAGCGCGCCGGTCAGACTCATTTGATACAAATTGGTGGAAACCGTCGCGAAGTCATACCGCCCATCATTAGACTCGGCCGTGGAGTTGTTCGGTTCCGTTTCCGTCGTGATGGGCGAGCCGGAGTTGACGAGTCGGCCGCGCACTCCCAACCGCGTGGCCCCGCCGCCCAGAGAAAAGGCCGCGGCAATGGCTTGAGCTGTGCCTGTCGTGTCGTTGGTGGCGCCGCCGTTGCTTTCGTCTTCGCGATCGGTGTTGACATCGACGCGGAAGCTGTACGCTCCGATGGTGGACGCCAAACCGCCAACCGTGAACGTGTAAAGTCCGGCCGTCGGAGTGGCCACGCTGGTCAGGGACGCGGCCAAGCCGTTCGCCGACGACGAAGTCGTTTGATTCACGCCGCCGGGGCCAATCAGAGTCAGCGTCGCTCGGAGACCGGCGGATGGAAGCAACTGCACGCTCACCGATTGATCCGCGTCGAGATTCAACGTGAACGCATCCGTGTCGCTGGTCGTATTGACCGTGCCCGTGGTCAAGCCGGTGTAACTCAAGACTCCACCGGCCGATGTGGCGACCAGCGGCGTCGACATACTGGTAGTATCAACGTCCACTGTGTAAGTGGCGGCGAAAGCGTCGTTGCCGATGCTGCTCAAGTTTTGCACCGCACCGGCAGGCAACGTTACGTTGACGGCAGCTTCGGCCGTCAGCCCGCTCAGCGTGTACCGGACTACATTTGTGGCTTGCAGGTTGGCGGCAGTCACTGTTCCCTGGCTGAGCGTCAGGTCATTTGTGCCAATGGTGGCCACGTTCACGTCGGCTGCGAACGTGAGGTCGAGGGTAGTGAACGGCGCGGTCACCACGGTTCCGTTGGCCGGACTCGCACTGGTGACGTTAAACCCGCTCGACGGCGTGATCGTGAAATTGACATTCGAGATGTCGAAAAAGACATTCCCCACCGGCTGGACTTTGATGCGTGCCGAACCGGTCGGCAAGTTCGGCACGACGATCGTTTCGGATCCGTCGTTGGCCGTGCTGGCAATGATTGTGTTTGGGAATGTGTTGCCGCCATCGGTGCTGAGCAAGATGCTCACGTTAGCGGCATTGATGCCGCCAGCCGTGGTGCCAGCCACGTTCCAAGTCACCGATTGACTGGAACCGCCGGACCAACTGACGGCGGTGTTGGGCGCGGTCACGGCGAACGCAGCCCCGGTATTCACGACCGTGAGCTTCGTATCATCTGTCGCGATGCCGCCACCGTTGGCGCGATTGTCGCGGACCGTCAGGCGATAGTTGAGTGTCCGCGAGGTCGTCGGCAGGATTTCGCCTGTCGCCAGCGTGTTGGCGAGCAGATTGCTCAACCGCGGCAGCGTGCGCACCGGACTGATGGTCGACTTAAACGATCGTTGGATTGGGCTAGTGCCATTGTCAGTCAGCGGAAAGCCTTGCGCGACACCAAGGTCAAATTCCTCCCAATTGTAGGTCAGTGTGTCGCCGTTTGCATCGGTGCCGGCACCGGTCAGCGCGAACGGCGTACTGGCCGGAATGGTGTAGTCCAAGCCTGCATTGGCCGTCGGGATACTGTTTCCCGTCGCGGTATTGGTCCCGGGATGGGTGCCAATGAAAATGACGATCTGGTCAAGACTCCTGGCGTGGAAATAGGCGTCGGAGTTGGTTTGAAGGTCGTCCACGCCGCAGATGCCGGCATAACCCATGATGGTGCTGGCGCTGCCGGGTTCGTAAGCCGAGCTGGCCGTTCGATTGCCGGCGGCATTGCCATTGACGCCGTTAAATGTGTGGCTGCCGCCAAACTGGTGGCCCATTTCGTGGGCGACGTAATCGATGTCGAAGGCGTCACCCACCGGGGATCCCGAACCGGTCACGCCTTGAGCCTTTTGCCCGGCAATAGTCACCACGCCGAGGCCGGCCACTCCGCCGCCACCCGTGCTGAACACATGGCCAATGTCATAGTTGGCCGAGCCGATGACGGTGTCGATGTTGGTTTGGTTCTCACCCAACATCGTCCCGCCGCTCCCGTTCGTGTAAGGGTCGGGCGCGGTGGTGTAAACAAGGTTGCTGTTGTTGGCGACAAGCGTGAGCCGTACGGCGAGTTCCAATTCGTACACGCCAGACACACGGTTAATCGATGTCACGATGGCCGCCTGCCCGTTGGCGACGGTGCCGCCGAAAAAGGCCGTGTACTCGACGGTTGCGGCCACAGCGGTGCGATACGTTCTCAGCGTCGTGCCATTGCTCGTTCTCACGCCACCCGAACCAGCATTGCCATTGCCGGACGTTGGCAATTTGAAATCATCAAACGCGCCGACATTGCTTTGACCCGGTTCCGTCCAGACATCGTCGCTGGTGAGATTGCTCTTGTAATAGCTGATGTACGCCGTCGATTCGAGACGGAAGTACGGCTCAATGTAATAGGCCCCGTTGGGGCTGAGTACCTGGGCATGGAAGCCGGCATCGGTAAAGTCACCGGCGAGCACGGCGTACGGATCATCGACTCCTTGGCCGCGGTAGGTGTGCCAATCTGGGTATTGCGCCGCCAACCCCGGCTCCATGATGGACATTTCCCAGACACGGAACTCCTGGAAACTGCCATCCGGTCGCGGCAACATCACGATGAAGCTGCCGGAGTTGTAATTAGCCGTGAACTCTTGCGGGGCATCCCCGAGCTTGTGCATCAACGAGATGCTGTCGAGTTGAAAGTACAGGGAGTTGGGGGCAACAATAGCCGGTGTGCTGGTACCGTTGTTTGGAGCCTCGCCCAAAATGCCCCACGAGGTGGCCGACGTTTCAGCGAGCCGAATGGCTTCGGCCATCGTGTGCGGCCCCATAATACTGATGGCCGGGGCGAGCCGTTCCTCAAGGCGTAGAAGGTTGAGGTTGTTCGGACGGACGCGATTGCTGTTTCGACGACGATACGATGACATAAACTTCCCTTTAGTAAGGTGGGAATGCCATTCCCGAATGTCTGTACGGAGCGAGAATAGTCGGTTAGGCGGTCCCGCCGGCGAACGACCTGTGGAAGGGGGTTCCCTCACTATAGCGGACTTTTACAAGGAAATCCAACAGCAAATGGGGCATTTTTGACCCCAAAGGTGTTAAACCGTGAGGCCACATCCATGATGAGCCGGTTCTCGGTATGTTCCTCTTCGGTTTGAAGAGAGGGAACTGGAGGTCGTCACACGATCGCGATTCAATGTCATGTGTTATTGCCGACCTCTCAAAGGCTCGCAAGTTGTACACTAGGCGTAGACACCCAACGCTGAAATCGCGGACGCACCGATGCCGAACCTCTCGGAAACTTTTCGCACGATCCACCGGCTCCGGCAGCATGCCCGCGAACTGCAGACTGAAATCGAACGTGCCCCGGTGCAGTTAAAGGCCCGACAAACCGTCGCCGCCAAGCCTGCGAAGGCCCGCGACGACGCCAAGGAGTTGTTGAAGAAATACAAAGTAACGATGTTGGAACGCGAGTCCGATCTCAAAGCCCAGCACAAGCAAATCGAACGCTGGAAGCAACAACAATCCGAAGCCGGCGATCAGAAACAATACGAGACTCTGAAACACGAAATCGCTGCCGCCGACACACGCTGCAACGCCTTGGAAGAGACGATCCTTACGACAATGGGCCATGCCGAGGAACTCGCGCCGCAGATCCCCGCGCTGGAGGCCGCTGCTGTGAAGGGCCAAAAGGAACTGGACGCTTACATTGCGGACACCCAGGCCCGGCTGGCACGACTTGCTGAGGAACTCAAACTTGCCCTGAATGAGTTGAAGGCCGCGGAGTTGAATGTGCCCGACGACATTCGGCCTGAATATAGTCGTCGGATTACCTCTTATGGAGCCGACGCGCTGGCCTCCGCCGCGGGAAGCTCCTGCGGCCACTGTCACACCTCCATCGCGGCCCAGGTGATGATTCACCTCAGCCTGGGCCATTTCCTGACCTGTACATCGTGTTACCGGATCCTGTACGCGCCGGAATAATGCGAATTTTCGCTTCCGCCTTGATTTACCGCAGTGGCATCGACTAAAATTGGGGACAGCATAGGAATGGGCCGACCGATATTAATGGATGGACCCCATGCCGAGATACTCCGGGTCGCTGGCCATGCAACATCCGATTATCGTTGATACTGACGGAGGTGCCACCTACCCTGACGCCGTGGTGGATCACCACGACCTATTCACCGAAGCAGCCGTCGAGATGGAACGCGACAAGTGGATTCGTTGCGAAAAAGCCGGCTACGATATGGGTGATGAAGCCAAACGCCGTTGGGTCCGCGAGCATTGGCACACGTTTGTCCGCGAACGGCTTTTCGAACACCTGCATGGCAAACGCTACTGGAATGACTTTGAGCACGCGGACTTCGGCCGCCTCAACCGCGAGTTCAAAGACGATCAAATCCTTCTCGACCGCATCATGGATCGCTTCCAGGCCGGTCAGGAAAACCTCAATGTGCTGATGTGGGCTTACGATTTTAACCTGCCGATGGAACGGGTCCACAACATCCTTCTTGCCATCAACATCAACCGCTGCCGCATTTATCATGGATTTGAGTAATCGCAACACTTTTTGACCCGACTTGACCACACCACCCACATACGCTATCCCCCGACTTTGGCCGAGGGTGCGCGATGAGTTGGGTGCCGCTGTTGCTTTGCTCGTTCGCGGTGAACGCACCACCGGTTGAAACTCGTTTTGAACAATTGGTGCCGACACCAACCGTCGCCGTCGAAGGCGACGCCACGCCGCGACGCAGGCCGGACATGCGGCGTGCAGTGGTATTGTTGCACGGACTGCGGCCGCAACCCGTCAGTGCGGACGCGGCTGGCCGAGCCAGACCCAGCACGTG